>NZ_JBMULM010000013.1:0-1562 GCF_049537595.1 Fictibacillus nanhaiensis | reverse complement strand
GGAGAGTTTGATCCTGGCTCAGGATGAACGCTGGCGGCGTGCCTAATACATGCAAGTCGAGCGAATGATGAGGAGCTTGCTCCTCTGATTTAGCGGCGGACGGGTGAGTAACACGTGGGTAATCTGCCTGTAAGACGGGGATAACTCCGGGAAACCGGGGCTAATACCGGATAATAAGAGAAGAAGCATTTCTTCTTTTTGAAAGTCGGTTTCGGCTGACACTTACAGATGAGCCCGCGGCGCATTAGCTAGTTGGTGAGGTAACGGCTCACCAAGGCGACGATGCGTAGCCGACCTGAGAGGGTGATCGGCCACACTGGGACTGAGACACGGCCCAGACTCCTACGGGAGGCAGCAGTAGGGAATCTTCGGCAATGGGCGAAAGCCTGACCGAGCAACGCCGCGTGAGCGATGAAGGCCTTCGGGTCGTAAAGCTCTGTTGTTAGAGAAGAACAAGTACGAGAGTAACTGCTCGTACCTTGACGGTACCTAACCAGAAAGCCACGGCTAACTACGTGCCAGCAGCCGCGGTAATACGTAGGTGGCAAGCGTTATCCGGAATTATTGGGCGTAAAGCGCGCGCAGGCGGTCTCTTAAGTCTGATGTGAAAGCCCACGGCTCAACCGTGGAGGGTCATTGGAAACTGGGAGACTTGAGTGCAGGAGAGAAAAGTGGAATTCCACGTGTAGCGGTGAAATGCGTAGAGATGTGGAGGAACACCAGTGGCGAAGGCGGCTTTTTGGCCTGTAACTGACGCTGAGGCGCGAAAGCGTGGGGAGCAAACAGGATTAGATACCCTGGTAGTCCACGCCGTAAACGATGAGTGCTAGGTGTTGGGGGGTTCCACCCTCAGTGCTGAAGTTAACACATTAAGCACTCCGCCTGGGGAGTACGACCGCAAGGTTGAAACTCAAAGGAATTGACGGGGGCCCGCACAAGCAGTGGAGCATGTGGTTTAATTCGAAGCAACGCGAAGAACCTTACCAGGTCTTGACATCCTTTGACCACTCTAGAGATAGAGCTTTCCCCTTCGGGGGACAAAGTGACAGGTGGTGCATGGTTGTCGTCAGCTCGTGTCGTGAGATGTTGGGTTAAGTCCCGCAACGAGCGCAACCCTTGACCTTAGTTGCCAGCATTCAGTTGGGCACTCTAAGGTGACTGCCGGTGACAAACCGGAGGAAGGTGGGGACGACGTCAAATCATCATGCCCCTTATGACCTGGGCTACACACGTGCTACAATGGATGATACAAAGGGTTGCGAAGCCGCGAGGCCAAGCCAATCCCAAAAAGTCATTCTCAGTTCGGATTGTAGGCTGCAACTCGCCTACATGAAGCCGGAATTGCTAGTAATCGCGGATCAGCATGCCGCGGTGAATACGTTCCCGGGCCTTGTACACACCGCCCGTCACACCACGAGAGTTTGTAACACCCGAAGTCGGTGGGGTAACCCTTTTGGGAGCCAGCCGCCGAAGGTGGGACAGATGATTGGGGTGAAGTCGTAACAAGGTAGCCGTATCGGAAGGTGCGGCTGGATCACCTCCTTTCTATGGAGATTATGAAA
>NZ_JBMULM010000012.1:0-2890 GCF_049537595.1 Fictibacillus nanhaiensis | reverse complement strand
GAAGGACGGGACGAACACCGATATGCCTCGGGGAGCTGTAAGTAAGCATTGATCCGGGGATTTCCGAATGGGGGAACCCACCATCCGTAATGGGATGGTATCCATATCTGAATACATAGGGTATGAGAAGGCAGACCCGGGGAACTGAAACATCTAAGTACCCGGAGGAAGAGAAAGCAAATGCGATTTCCTGAGTAGCGGCGAGCGAAACGGAATCAGCCCAAACCAGAGAGCTTGCTCTCTGGGGTTGTAGGACACTCTATACGGAGTTACAAAGGAACGAAGTAGGTGAAGTGGTCTGGAAAGGCCAGCCGAAGAAGGTAACAGCCCTGTAGCTGAAACTTCGTTCCCTCCTGAGTGGATCCTGAGTACGGCGGGACACGTGAAACCCCGTCGGAATCCGGGAGGACCATCTCCCAAGGCTAAATACTCCCTAGTGACCGATAGTGAACCAGTACCGTGAGGGAAAGGTGAAAAGCACCCCGGAAGGGGAGTGAAACAGATCCTGAAACCGTGTGCCTACAAGTAGTCGGAGCCCATTAACGGGTGACGGCGTGCCTTTTGTAGAATGAACCGGCGAGTTACGATCCCGTGCAAGGTTAAGTTGATAAGACGGAGCCGCAGCGAAAGCGAGTCTGAATAGGGCGACATAGTACGTGGTCGTAGACCCGAAACCGTGTGATCTACCCATGTCCAGGGTGAAGTTCAGGTAACACTGAATGGAGGCCCGAACCCACGCACGTTGAAAAGTGCGGGGATGAGGTGTGGGTAGGGGTGAAATGCCAATCGAACACGGAGATAGCTGGTTCTCCCCGAAATAGCTTTAGGGCTAGCCTCGCGGCAAGATTCCTGGAGGTAGAGCACTGATTGGACTAGGGGCCCCCACAGGGTTACCGAATTCAGTCAAACTCCGAATGCCAGAGAATTATCCGCGGGAGTCAGACTGCGAGTGATAAGATCCGTAGTCAAAAGGGAAACAGCCCAGACCATCAGCTAAGGTCCCAAAGTATACGTTAAGTGGCAAAGGATGTGGAGTTGCCCAGACAACCAGGATGTTGGCTTAGAAGCAGCCACCATTTAAAGAGTGCGTAATAGCTCACTGGTCGAGTGACTCTGCGCCGAAAATGTAACGGGGCTAAACGTATCACCGAAGCTATGGCTTGTACCGTATGGTACAGGGGTAGGGGAGCGTTCGAAGTGCAGCGAAGTCAGACCGGAAGGACTGGTGGAGCGCTTTGAAGTGAGAATGCCGGTATGAGTAGCGAAAGACAAGTGAGAATCTTGTCCATCGAAAGCCTAAGGTTTCCTGAGGAAGGCTCGTCCGCTCAGGGTTAGTCGGGGCCTAAGCCGAGGCTGAAAAGCGTAGGCGATGGATAACAGGTTGATATTCCTGTACCACCTCCTTTCCGTTTGAACAATGGGGGGACGCAGTAAGGTAGGGTGAGCGCACTGATGGAATAGTGCGTCTAAGCAGTTAGGCTGTTGGGTAGGCAAATCCGCCCAACGTGAAGGCTGAGCTGTGATGGCGAGGGAAATTTTAGTACCGAAGTCCCTGATCCTACACTGCCAAGAAAAGCCTCTAGTGAGGAAAGAGGTGCCCGTACCGCAAACCGACACAGGTAGGCGAGGAGAGAATCCTAAGATGATCGGGAGAACTCTCGTTAAGGAACTCGGCAAAATGACCCCGTAACTTCGGGAGAAGGGGTGCTCTGATAGGGTTTATCGCCCGAGAGAGCCGCAGTGAATAGATCCAAGCGACTGTTTAGCAAAAACACAGGTCTCTGCGAAACCGCAAGGTGAAGTATAGGGGCTGACACCTGCCCGGTGCTGGAAGGTTAAGAGGAGGGGTTATCCTTTGGGAGAAGCTCTGAATTGAAGCCCCAGTAAACGGCGGCCGTAACTATAACGGTCCTAAGGTAGCGAAATTCCTTGTCGGGTAAGTTCCGACCCGCACGAAAGGTGTAACGACTTGGATACTGTCTCAACGAGAGACCCGGTGAAATTATAGTACCTGTGAAGATGCAGGTTACCCGCGACAGGACGGAAAGACCCCATGGAGCTTTACTGCAACTTGATATTGGATTTTGGTACAGCTTGTACAGGATAGGTAGGAGCCTGAGAAGCCGGAGCGCCAGCTTCGGTGGAGGCGTCGGTGGGATACTACCCTGGCTGTATTGAAATTCTAACCTTGGACCGTAATCCGGTTCGGAGACAGTGTCAGGTGGGCAGTTTGACTGGGGCGGTCGCCTCCTAAACAGTAACGGAGGCGCCCAAAGGTTCCCTCAGAATGGTTGGAAATCATTCGCAGAGTGTAAAGGCACAAGGGAGCTTGACTGCGAGACCTACAAGTCGAGCAGGGACGAAAGTCGGGCTTAGTGATCCGGTGGTTCCGCATGGAAGGGCCATCGCTCAACGGATAAAAGCTACCCTGGGGATAACAGGCTTATCTCCCCCAAGAGTCCACATCGACGGGGAGGTTTGGCACCTCGATGTCGGCTCATCGCATCCTGGGGCTGAAGTAGGTCCCAAGGGTTGGGCTGTTCGCCCATTAAAGCGGTACGCGAGCTGGGTTCAGAACGTCGTGAGACAGTTCGGTCCCTATCCGTCGCGGGCGCAGGAAATTTGAGAGGAGCTGTCCTTAGTACGAGAGGACCGGGATGGACACACCGCTGGTGTACCAGTTGTTCCGCCAGGGGCATAGCTGGGTAGCTACGTGTGGACGGGATAAGTGCTGAAAGCATCTAAGCATGAAGCCCCCCTCAAGATGAGATTTCCCATCACGCAAGTGAGTAAGACCCCTTAGAGATGATGAGGTTGATAGGTCTGGTGTGGAAGCGTGGTGACACGTGGAGCTGACAGATACTAATCGGTCGAGGGCTTATCCTTAAAA
>NZ_JBMULM010000011.1:0-18857 GCF_049537595.1 Fictibacillus nanhaiensis | reverse complement strand
ACTTTCAAAAAGAAGAAATGCTTCTTCTCTTATTATCCGGTATTAGCCCCGGTTTCCCGGAGTTATCCCCGTCTTACAGGCAGATTACCCACGTGTTACTCACCCGTCCGCCGCTAAATCAGAGGAGCAAGCTCCTCATCATTCGCTCGACTTGCATGTATTAGGCACGCCGCCAGCGTTCATCCTGAGCCAGGATCAAACTCTCCATAAAAGTGTTTGTCTTGCTCGATTTTAAAACTGACGGAATTAATTCTTAATTCCTTACCTATTTCTTTTGTTCAGTTTTCAAAGAACTGTTTGTTTCGTGCGCCGCTCGTTTTAGCGACTTTATTAGGATAACATCTTTATGATAAGAAGTCAACCTCTTTTTAAAATTTGTTTCCCGCCTGCAACAATGTTTCATGTGTTGCGGCGACAAGAACTAATATATCACGTATTGTGATTTAAGGTCAATAGTTATTTTAAAATTACTTTAAATAAATGAAAAAAGGTTTAGAAAGCTGATTATCGCTCTCTAAACCTCAGTTTAAGAATACATATGAATGCTCTAGTTTAAGATAAAGAATTCAATAGCTACTAATGAAGCTATACCGGGTAGTCCAGCAATTCCTGAGATCAGAGCGGTAAACGCATTGATCGGAATATGAATATCATATGAGTTTCCGATGGCGTTTAATAAGAAAAGCAACAGTGCACCAATACAAAAGCGTGTAATACCGAATCCGATCCAGCGTATCGGCCGCATTGGAGCACCTACTAGAAGCAGAACAAAGATGATAGTTCCAAGAATAGCGATTACCGTTATTGGCTCCATTCTCGATTCCTCCTATACAACATCCAAGTTATTTACTAGTCATTGTATGGGAGTTGTCCAAAAAAAAGACCAGCAGTTATTTTAACTTGCTGGTCGTGACGTTTCTTTTTTTTGCTTCTTTTAATAAGAAGAAGTATTTTGATTCTGCTAGTTGAAGCTTAAAGATAACCTCTTCTGATGGCTCGACACTGCGTTCCACCATTTCTTTTTGGTGCATCCAGTCTATCTTTAGCTCATCAAGACTTTGAAGCAGCTCTTCATCTCCGGATCGCTTCAATCGCCCTTTTCGGGAAAAAAACATGCAAGCAACCCCTTTAGTTAGATTTCTCTTCTTCCTTCAAGCGCTTTGGATAGCGTTACTTCATCCGCATACTCCAAGTCTCCGCCTACAGGTAGGCCATGGGCAATACGAGTAATCTTGATACCCGTTGGTTTTAGAAGTCTTGCGATATACATGGCGGTGGCTTCTCCTTCAATGTTCGGATCAGTAGCCATGATAATTTCTTGAATGCCTTCATCTGTAAGACGCTTCAACAGTTCTGCGACTTTAATGTCCTCTGGTCCTACTCCGTCCATCGGTGAGATGGCACCGTGAAGGACATGATAGAGCCCGCGGTATTCTTTCATTTTTTCCATCGCAATAACATCCTTGGAGTCATGAACAACACAGATCGTCGTTCGGTCTCTGCTTGAATCATCGCAGATCATACAAGGATCACGGTCAGTAATATGAAAGCAGTTGGAACAATAGATAAGCTGACGTTTCGCGTTAACGAGTGCTCGTCCAAAATCAAGCACGTCATCTTCTTTCATTTCCAATACGAAAAATGCCAGGCGAACCGCCGTTTTCGGTCCGATGCCCGGCAATTTCATAAAGCTTTCAATCAGTTTTGAGATCGGTTCAGGATAATGCATAGCATATTCCTAGAACATTCCAGGAATGTTTAGTCCTTTTGTGAATTTGCCCATGTCTTGTGATACGAGTTCGTCAACTTTCTTAAGTGCATCGTTCGTAGCTGCTAGTACAAGGTCTTGAAGCATATCGATATCATCTGGATCTACCACTTCTTCTTTAATGATAATGTCGATGATCTCTTTGTGACCGTTCGCTTTAACCGTAACCATACCGCCGCCAGCTGTACCTTCGATCACTTTATCTTTTAGTTCCTCTTGAGCTTTTGCCATGTCACGCTGCATTTTTTGCATTTGCTTCATCATATTGTTCATGTTGCCTTTCATCATCGTACAATTCCTCCTTTTATTCTTCCTCTTCTTTTATCTCAATTAAATCATCGCCAACCAATTTGATCGCCTCCGCGATGAGAGGGTCTTCTGTTTTTTCTTTTTCTTCAGAAGATGGCTGACCTTGCTGTTGCTCTTTAATGAAATCAGCTTTTAATTTCTGCCATTCTGGATCCAATATGGATAGCATGGACAGGTTCTTTCCTATTGTACTATAAACTGCGCTTTCAACATAGCTTCTGTTGTTCTCTTGAGATGCCATCTGACGGTGGATTTCATGCTGAAATGCCAGCAAAAAGATTTGATCTGAACAAGCTACCGGCTCTGCTCCTGAAAGAAGGGCATAAGCACTTACTTTTTCAGAACGAATCTTATCTAAGATCTCTCCCCACATTCCTTTAAGCTGAACAAGGTTTGGTTTCTTTGCTTTTTTGAGCATCTCTTTCACTTGCGTTTGTGATGCGCCGCCTTGTCCTCTTATCACTCGTTTCTCTCTTGGAGCTTCTGTTTCGGCCTGGGAGGAAGATCCGTTAGATGACCAGCCGCTTTCTTTCATCTTTTTAAGTTCTTGTTCTAATTGCTCAATTCTTTGCATTAACGGTTCAACAGAAGGATTCCCCGCTTGCGACGAGATCCCTTCTTGCTTTTGGTAACAAATCTTGATGAAGGTTGTCTCTAAGAAAATCTTAGGATGGTTCGTCCATTTCATCTCTTGTTGTGCAGCATTTAACTGACCGATAATCGCATAGATGTCTTCTGCAGCTGTAGCATCTGCTAATCGTGCAAAGTCTTCGTCTGTTGAGACCCGTTCTAACAGCTCTTCTAATTGAGGTGCCGTTTTATATAGAAGCATATCTCTATAATAGTAGATAAGGTCTCCTAAAAAGCGAACAGGATCTTTTCCTTCATGTAAAAGTTCTGTCGATAATGTAAGAGCTTTTGAAACATCTTTTTCTAAAAAGGCTTCTGCCATCTCTGAAAGATGTTTTTGTGAGGCTGAGCCGGTTACCGACAAAACATCTTCAACTCTTACTTTATCATCACTGTAGGAGATCGCTTGGTCGAGGAGACTCAGTGCGTCACGCATTCCGCCCTCTGCTGCTCTAGCTAGCAGTTGAAGGGCTTCTTCATCAACTTCGGTACCGTTAGCGTCGACGATCTGCCTCATTCGTCCGATGATAGACTGTGAAGAAATCCGTTTAAAATCAAACCGCTGACATCGGGAAACGATCGTTGCCGGAATCTTATGCGGCTCTGTTGTTGCGAGTATAAAAATAACATGACTTGGTGGTTCTTCTAAAGTTTTTAACAACGCGTTAAACGCACCAGTTGAAAGCATATGTACTTCATCTATGATATAGACTTTGTACGTAACAGAGGACGGAGCAAACTTTACTTTGTCCCGAATATCTCTTATATCATCCACACCTGTATTAGATGCAGCATCGATTTCTAGTACATCAGATATCGAGCCGTTCGTGATTCCTCTACAAGCGTCACATTCATTACATGGCTCAGATACTGGAGCCCGTTCACAGTTAACGGCTTTGGCAATGATCTTCGCCGCACTTGTTTTACCCGTTCCTCGTGGTCCTGAAAACAGGTAGGCATGGGAAAGCTTGTCCTGCATCAAGGCATTTTGAATCGTTTTTGTAATGTGTTCCTGCCCGACCATATCTTCAAAGCTCTGTGGCCTCCATACGCGGTAGAGCGCTTGATAACTCATCCCTTTGCCTCCTTTATATCACTTCATTCTTTCTATATTATACTGAAACATTACAAAAAACTCACCCCTGAAACAAGGGTGAGTTATTGTTTATATATTAGAATGCCGCGCACCTCTCTTTGGAATAGTCAACCTATGCGTACAAACGCAGTTAGCTCAGTCCAGGTTGCCCCACGGCACACGAAGTGGTCCACTTACTGCTGCTTCCTTCCGGACCTGACAGGGTTCATGGGTCTCCGTTGCGCAGGACCCGGACATCAACACCACTTACGTCCGTCAGACCATACGTTGAACTAGCCGAGGAGAGGAATTCAACCTCGCTACAGCGGATTGCGAGTACAGGGCACCGCTACCTCCCCATCTAGCGCGACAAAGTGTATAACATTGTTAGATGCACAACTAAATGTGCAAGATTTAGTATACTATGTCCTTTTAAAAAAATCAACCGCAGGAGCACTAAACCTCCTTTCTTCGCTCTTCCTTTTCCTTCCTTTTACGATCGCGAAGTTTCTTGAAAAAGCTAGAAAGAATCTGACCGCACGCTTCGCCTTTTACGCCCGCTACTACCTCACATTGGTGGTTAAAGCGCTCTTCTTGTAAAAGGTTCATTAACGTTCCAGCGCAGCCTCCTTTAGGATCGGCCGCTCCGTACACAACACGGCTTACTCTTGAGAGGACAATCGCACCTGAGCACATCGCACATGGTTCTAGCGTTACGTATAGTGTTGCGCCTTCAAGTCGCCAAGCTTCTTTTTCTCTACAAGCCTGATCAATGGCTAGAAGCTCTGCATGAGCGATCGCTCTTCGTTCAGCTTCTCGCAGATTATGAGCTCTTGCGATAATTTTATCCTCTATTACTAAAATAGCTCCAATCGGAACTTCTCCGATATCCGCTGCTTTTTGTGCTTCTTCTAAAGCAAGCTCCATGTAAAATTCATCTTTTTCTAAGATCTCCATCATTTTCGCTCCAAAGTTTTAGTTGTAAGAGATTATACAAGAGGTTTTGCTAATAATAAAGAAAGGAATGGTTGTATAGATCAAATTCGTTACTTCTTTTATATAGATAAGAATGACATTTTATTAAATATGATTAAACGAAAGAGGGGACTCGTTATGGAAAAACAACATCAGCACGAGAACAATAAAATACCGGTCGCTCTGCTTATTATTGACGTGATCAACGACTTTAATTTTCCCGAAGCGCCGCTCTTGTTAAAAACATCTGCACCGATAGCCGATAAAATTTATGATTTGAAGAAGCGAGCTAAAAAAGAGAAGATACCTGTTATTTATGTAAACGATAACTTCGGACAATGGCAGTCAGATAAGCACAAGCTTGTTGATTATTGCTCCACACAACCCGGTGGTGAATTCGTAAAAAAATTGCAGCCTGACGATGATGACTTTTTTGTCGTCAAACCAAAGCATTCTGGATTTTTCTCGACACCCTTATCCACTTTATTGAACGAGCTAAGCATTCAAACCTTAATCCTGTGTGGTGTGGCAGGTAACATATGTGTTCTCTTTACAGCAAACGATGCTTATATGAGAGGTTTTACACTCTATGCACCTGCTGATTGTTCAGCATCTAATATAGAAGAAGATAACGAAAGAGCCTTAATCTTAATGGAAAAGACATTGAATGCTGATATCAGCAAGAGTGAAGAGTTAGATTTAAGAGCGATCATCGATCAGGCAAATGAAAACAAACATAAAACGATGTACTAGATAGCATATTTACCATTAACTTTTTGCCGATAATCTCACCACCTTTTCCAAACGTATGCTACAATATTCTTTGTCTGTAATTTTTCGTTTGTTATTTATAAGGGAGGAAAAGGAAGATGAGTTCAACCCCCTTTATCGCAGTTGAAGGGCCGATTGGCGTAGGGAAAACATCGCTCGCAAAAGCTATTGCCGAGCACTATAACTTTCAATTATTGAAAGAGATTGTAGAGGAGAATCCTTTTCTCGGAAAATTTTACGACAACATCGATGAGTGGAGTTTTCAAACCGAGATGTTCTTTCTTTGCAACAGGTATAAACAGCTTGAAGAGATTCAAGGACAGTATCTATCTAAACAGATACCTGTCGTTTCTGATTATCATATCTTTAAGAACCGTATTTTTGCGGGGCGAACGCTAAAAGACGGAAATCTTCATAAATACATGCAGTGCTTTGACATCCTGACTGAGGATATGCCTGTACCGAACGTGATCATCTATTTAAACGCTAGCCTCGATACGTTGCTGGACCGCGTGCGTAAGCGTGGTCGTTTTGTGGAACAAAACATGGAGCCTGCGTACTTAGAACAGTTAGCTGAAGATTACGAGACGTTCATGACTGCCTTTAAAAAGCAGCACCCGGAGATTCCTGTGCTCTCGTTTAACGGAGATGACTTAGATTTTGTTGCGTATGAAGCGGATAAAGAAAAGATCTTTTCCCTAATCGATGCAACTCTGAAAAAAGGAGAAGTTGCGCGATGAGTAAACTCATACAATACGGAATCCCAAATGATGCTGTCATTACAGTGGCAGGTATGGTAGGTGCGGGGAAATCTACATTTACGAATGCACTTGCAGAAAAATTAAAGTTTCGTACATCCATGGAAAAAGTGGATAACAACCCATACTTAGAAAACTTTTATCATGATTTTAAGCGCTGGAGCTTCCACCTGCAGATCTTCTTTTTAGCAGAACGCTTCAAAGAGCAAAAAAGAATGTTCGATTATGGCGGCGGATTTGTGCAAGACCGTTCGATCTATGAAGATACAGGTATATTTGCTCGCATGCACTTTGATAAAGGCAACATGTCTGATGTAGATTACGAAACGTATACTCATCTGTTTGAAGCGATGGTCATGACACCATACTTCCCGCAGCCTGATTGCTTGATCTACTTAGAAGGCTCTCTTGATGATATCTTAGCTCGTATTCAAAAACGCGGCCGTAAGATGGAGCAAGAAACACCCGTTTCTTATTGGGAAGAGATGTACGATCGCTATGAAAAGTGGATCGCTTCTTTTAATTCTTGTCCTGTGCTTCGTGTGAATATCAATGATTACGATCTTCGAGATAATCCTGAATCCATCGATCACATCGTAGAAAAGATCGCACAAAAGATTGAAGCGAAACGAGAAGTTCGCTTATAAGCATAAAAAACCCCGGGTCTCATTCTTATGAGCTCCGGGGTTTTGTTATTTATTTCTTCATCCATTCTGGTTTTCCGAAGCCTTCGAACTCCTTATCGATCACTTCTTCAAACTCCTTCGATTCCACTACCTTCTTAATATCTTTTGCGAATGCAGAATCTACATCCTTCGTATTCACCACAACACGGTTACGGTACGTGTCCGGCATGTTCTCTAGTTGAATCGCATCCAATAAGTCCATCTTTGCTGCGAGTGCAAAGTTACCAGGCACAGCTGCAACATCTGCACTTTGGACAGCACGTGGAAGTTGCGCTGCTTCTAAAGGTTTGAACACGAGCTTCTTAGGGTTATCCTTAACATCTTTTTCAGAAGCTGTTAGTTCGTTGATTCCATCTTTAATGGTGATCAGTTTTGCGTCTTCAAGCATGAGCAACGTACGCGCTAAGTTGACCGGGTCGTTCGGTATAGCGACCGTGCTGCCTTCTTTTATGTCCTTAACCGATTTGAATTTCTCAGAATAGAGGCCCATCGGTGCTGTTGGAACGATGATGACTTCTGAAAGCTTTAAATTCTTTTCTTTTGCGAAATTCTCCATGTACACTTTGTGCTGAAAAAGGTTCGCATCTAGATCGCCTTTTGATAATGCCATGTTTGGCTGAATATAGTCGCTGAATTCAATGACTTTTACTTTGTATCCTTTTTTCTCTAGTGAAGGTTTGATCGCTTTGTTGACCATGTCTGTGTATGGTCCTGCTGTTGCGCCGAGGGTTACTTCTTTATCTTTTGATGCATCTGATGAAGATGAGCATCCTGCTAAGCTGAAAGCGAGCAGAGCTGTTAGTAGTATAAGTATGATTTTTTTCATGATGATCCCCTTTTAAAAATTGTTTTTGCATATACTAGATGCATTTTTGTGCATGTTGTTGATTTCCGTTCCAGGTGCTTCGCTTTCCGCGGGGCGACCGGTGAGCCCCTTGCCGCTTCGCGCCATTAAGTGTCTCACCTGACCGCTCGTCCCGCAGGAGTCTCACACCTTGCACTCCTATCAACTTGGCAATGAAGTTTTTTACAAACCATTTTGAGCGCCTTTAAAGGTAAGCCTTTCTCAGATTACCTAGTGTGAAAAATTATCTCTTGTTTACAGCTTTTGCTGCACCGTCTCCTATTACTTGCATGAGCTGGACGATTACGATTAGGAGGATGACAGTTGTTAGCATGATTGTGTTGTCGTAGCGATAGTAGCCAAAGCGGATTGCGAAGTCTCCGATTCCTCCGCCGCCTACGATGCCGGCCATGGCTGAATAGCCGAGCAAGCTGATGGCTGTGACTGTTATTGCTTGAACGATTCCTGGCTTCGCTTCTGGTAGAAGGACTTCACGGATGATCATCCATGGCGTGGCGCCTACTGCAACGGCCGCTTCGATCACGCCTTTATCAATCTCTCGTAAAGAGGTTTCTACGAGCCTTGCAAAGAACGGGATAGCTGCGACAGATAAAGAAACTGAAGCTGCCGTTGGTCCGATCGTTGTTCCGGTGATCAGTTGTGTTAACGGCAGTAAAGCGACTAATAGAATAATGAATGGCACAGAGCGGATCAAGTTTACAAGAATGCCCGCTATTTGTTTGATCCACGCATTCTCAAACAATAATCCTTTGTCTGTTACAAATAGAATGATACCAAGCGGCAGACCGACCACTAATGATACACCGAGCGATATCGCGACCATATATAACGTTTCGAAGAATGCTTTATTTAGATCTGGAAGGATGTTTAAAATAGAATCAAGCAACTTGTTTCACCACCTCAAGATTTTCTATGCGACTTTCAATATAGGAGATCGCTCGCTTCACTTCCGCTTCTTCACCGATAAGTTCCATGATGAAGATCCCAAGCGGTGTTTCCTGAATATATTCGATCTTACCGTGAAGGATATTCCCTTTAACACGAAAGTTTTGGAAAAGCTCAGAAACTACGGCCTCTTCTGCAATGGCTCCTTTGAACTGAATCTTGATCACCGTTCCTTTTCTGTTCTTTAGAAGAGGTTCTGGTAGATCCATCTGGATCACAGAGCTGATGAACGTTTTTGTGAGCTCTTTTTCTGGATTAGCAAAAATATTGTACACGTCACCCGACTCGATGATTTCTCCATCTTGCATGATAGCCATTCGGTGGCAGATCTCTTTTACTACTTCCATCTCATGCGTGATCAGCACGATCGTAATGCCTAACTTTTTATTGATGGACTTCAGCAAGGAAAGAATCGATTTCGTTGTATTCGGATCAAGAGCTGAAGTCGCTTCATCACAAAGTAGTACCTTCGGGTCGTTCGCAAGAGCTCTCGCGATACCTACTCGCTGTTTCTGACCCCCGCTCAGCTGAGAAGGGTACTGATCTTTTTGATTTTCTAATCCCACCATTTTTAAAAGGTCGTTTGTTTTACTGCTGATTTCTTCTTTCGTTTTTCCTGCTGCTTTTAAAGCGAAGGCAATGTTCTCAAAAACCGTCTTTGCACTGATCAAATAAAAATGCTGAAAGATCATGCCGATCTTCAGACGTTCCTCACGCAACTCCCTTTTTCCTAGCTTCGTGATCGAGATGCCATCGATCTTGATCTCTCCTGATGTTGGTTTTTCTAATAAGTTGAGACAGCGCAGCAACGAGCTCTTTCCAGCCCCGCTATACCCTACAATGCCAAAGATCTCACCCTTTTCGATCGTCAGTGATACATTTTTTACTCCGACGATCTCTTTGCCTTTTGCTTTATATAATTTCGTAACGTCCTTGATCTCGATCATATGTCCTCCCCCTTACCATATAAAAAAGCCCTCTTCATTCCATGGAAGAGGGCGAATAAGTAAACATCGACTTATCTTCCAGAATGAATCATCATTCTGCAGGAAGTAGCACCGTTCCATTATGGAGGTTGCCGGACGTCATAGGGCCTGATCCCTCGGTCTCTCTGAATAAGTATTGCATTATTGAATTAAGTTATAGTTGTCATCATACGCACTGTCTAAAAGTTCTGTCAATACTAAATTTTATCACTTTAAAGTGTTAGCGCTTACATTCATTGATATGAATGGTTAAAATATTTTAGGGTTTTCTATCGGTGTTTTTAAAAGTTGATGATTCAGTTTTTTATAAAACAACAACAAAAAACCTCATCCGAGTAACTCAGATGAGGTTGAATATGTATATGGAGGAGGTAGAGGGATTCGAACCCCCGCGGGTCGTTAAACCCCTGTCGGTTTTCAAGACCGATCCCTTCAGCCGGACTTGGGTATACCTCCGTGTGACTGACAAGAACTATAATAACATGCTGTTAAATAAAGTGTCAACGGTTTTTAAAAACTTTTTTTGGTTTTTTATATAAAACTTTGTTTGTCTTTTTTGGAGGTGCTATTTTACGGTACGTGTTCTTATATTTATTACACGTTCGCCGCTAAAAGTGTGTTTTCCACCTGAAAACCCTGAAGCTTTCACCTGTGATTCCTGAGTTTTCACCGGTAATCAACAACTTACCACCTGAAAACTGAATCGGACCACCGATCATAAAACTTTTATACCCCGTAAACATATAAAAGCTGACTCTAGCGGCCTTTTAGGAGACCATGATAGAGTCAGCTTCTTCATTTGTTTACTTAATTACTTCTTTATTCCCCATATAAGGACGCAGAACTTCCGGAATAACTACAGTTCCGTCCTCTTGTTGGTAGTTCTCTAGTATAGCGGCTACTGTACGGCCGATCGCAAGACCAGATCCATTTAACGTATGAACGAATTCTGGCTTCCCTTTTGCATCACGACGGAAACGAATTTGAGCACGGCGCGCTTGGAAATCTTCAAAGTTAGAGCAAGAAGAAATCTCGCGGTACTCACCGTAGCTTGGAAGGTATACTTCTATATCGTATTTCTTTGCTGCTGTGAATCCTAGATCCGCCGTACACATGCTCAGTACGCGGTACGGAAGGTTAAGCAACTGAAGTACCTTTTCAGCGTGTCCTGTAAGCTTCTCAAGCTCTTCATAAGAATCCTCAGGTTTAACGAAACGAACTAGCTCTACTTTGTTGAACTGATGCTGACGGATCAATCCGCGCGTGTCGCGTCCTGCAGATCCCGCTTCAGAACGGAAACAAGCGCTGTATGCAGCATAGGTGATCGGAAGTTCATCAGCTGTCAGAATCTCTTCTCGGTGCATGTTCGTTACAGGAACTTCAGAAGTTGGAATCAAGAAATAATCTTCTTCGCGAATTTTGAACGCGTCTTCTTCAAACTTTGGAAGCTGACCTGTTCCTGTCATGCTTTGACGGTTAACCATGTATGGAGGCAATACTTCAGTATAGCCATGCTCGTCTTCGTGCAGATCCATCATGAAGTTGATAAGTGCACGCTCTAGACGAGCTCCTAGACCTTTATAAAAAGCGAAACGGCTACCAGTTACTTTTGCTCCACGTTCGAAATCAACGATGTTCAGATCAGTCGCAATATCCCAGTGAGGTTTTGCTTCAAAAGCAAACTCAGGAACATCTCCCCAGTGACGTACAGGAACGTTATCATCCTCAGTCTCACCAACTGGAACACTTTCATGAGGCAAGTTAGGCAACGTCAGCATGATACCGTGAAGATCTTCTTCTACTTGACGAAGCTCATCGTCCATCGTCTTGATCTTATCGCCTACTTCACGCATCTCTGTGATGAGGTGGTCAGCGTCTTTTTTCTCACGCTTAAACTCTGCTACTTGCTTAGATACTTCATTACGCTTAGATTTTAGTGCTTCCGTTTCACCGATTAACTCGCGGCGGCGTTGATCTAACGCTTCGAACTGATCTAATCCAGAGAGGTCTTCTCCACGTGCAGATAACTTTTCTTTTACTTCTTCAAAATTGGCACGAACAAATTTTAAATCTAACATGTTTATGTCCTCCTTTTGTTTATAAAAAATCACGGTTCTTTTTCGCAAAAAACTTTGGTCAATAGCTTTCCACGAGGTGTGCGATGCGATGAGCCTCCTAGAAAACAAAAAACTCCCGCCCGCTATCTCTAATAAAAATTAGAAATAGGGACGAGAGTTAACCCGCGTTGCCACCCTAATTGCAATAGAATTTCTATTGCCGGCTCGATTACATGTAACGGTTCTTCACCGGAAAAGCTTACTTAACGTTCAGCTCTTCACTCGAGGATGGATTCACAAAACACCTTGATCGGTTTTCACCAGCCACCGACTCTCTAAACAAAGTAATTTTTGCTACTAGTTCCTGTCATTGATTTTTTATAATGATTTTATAGTAATGTACAGCATTTTCGTATTTTATGCAACTACTTCTTTAGCCGATTGTACCATTTTTACAAAATATTGATGAAGTCTGTAGTCGTCTGTTAGCTCTGGATGGAAGGCTGCACAGAGAAAATGTCCTTGTCTGGCCGCTACGATCCGATCGTTATGCTTCGATAGGATCTCTACTTCCGCCCCAACTTCAACGATAAATGGTGCTCGAATAAATACGCCCGTATAATCTTCCCCTACACCATGTATCATAAGATCTGCTTCAAAACTGTCCACCTGACGTCCGAACGCATTACGCTCAACCGTCATATCGATCAGTTCAAGGTGTGCTGAATCTTGTCCTTGGATGCGTTTAGCCATCAAGATCAATCCTGCACACGTACCGAAAACAGGTTTGTTTTGAGCAAATTTCTTCAACGGTTCTAAGAAATGATATTTATCGATCAATCGTCTCATCGCTGTACTTTCGCCGCCTGGCATCACTAACCCGTCTAGATCTGCAAGTTCGTCTATACGCTTTACAGCTACAGCTTCTGCTCCGCTTGCTTCAATCGCTGCTACATGCTCGCGTACCGCACCTTGTAAGGCTAATACTCCAATTTTCAGCATAGACTTACCAGCCTCGCTCCTGCATGCGCTCACCATGGGCTAGCGTTGAGATGTCGATCCCTTTCATTGCCGTTCCGAGACCTTTAGATAGTTCAGCGATTAGTTTGTAGTCTTGGTAGTGCGTTGTAGCTTCTACGATGGCACGAGCAAACTTTTCTGGATTCTCAGACTTGAAGATTCCTGATCCAACGAATACGCCGTCAGCGCCAAGTTCCATCATGAGTGCTGCATCTGCTGGTGTTGCGATTCCGCCTGCTGCAAAGTTAACGACAGGAAGCTTGCCCGCTTTTTTAATTTGGAGAAGAACTTCGAATGGTGCACCTAAGTTCTTAGCTTCTGTCATCAACTCATCTTCGCTCATAGCAACTACTTTGCGAATCTGACCTTGAATCATTCTCATGTGGCGTACCGCTTCAACGATGTTACCTGTACCAGGTTCGCCTTTTGTACGAAGCATGGATGCACCTTCAGCGATACGGCGAGATGCTTCTCCAAGATCACGTGCTCCGCATACGAAAGGAACTGTGTAATCGCTCTTCAATAAGTGGAAAACTTCATCTGCTGGAGTCAGTACTTCACTCTCATCGATATAGTCAACACCCATTGCTTCAAGAACACGCGCTTCAACGATATGTCCGATACGCGCTTTTGCCATTACGGGAATAGAAACAGCATTCAAAACTTCTTCTGTGATTGTAGGATCAGCCATACGCGCTACTCCGCCTGCAGCACGAATATCTGAAGGAACACGCTCAAGTGCCATTACGGCTACTGCTCCTGCAGCTTCCGCTATACGAGCTTGCTCTGCGTTTACAACGTCCATGATGACGCCGCCTTTTTGCATTTCTGCCATTCCTCTTTTAACACGTTCAGTACCTGTTTTTAACATGCTTACTACCCCCTGAATTATATGTGTTATAACAACAATTTTCGGTTGTTTTAAGATAAAACTAGTATTCTCATCTATTTTATCGCAAATCAAAAAAAGCGCAAGCTCTCTATATTTTCAGAAAAAAAGAAGCTCCTCAGCAAATGCTAAAGAACTTCTAAAATTATATATAATTAAAACCAACCTTTAACCATGTCAACGGCACCAGACCAAAGTCCGCCAAAGAATCCGCCAACACCGCGTAAAGCAAGAACGAACCAGTTCGCTTTTTCAACGGATTTAGTCGTTACTACTTCTGTCTTGCCTTTTGTTTCTCCATCGAGTAGGTAGCCATAGTCTTCGCCGCTGCCTGTATACTCAACATTGATATGACCGACAACTTCACCTTTTTTAACAGGTGCTGTCAGTTCGCCATCTTTTGTCATCTTTTTCTTATCCATAACAAATTTAGGCTTATAGTTTTCTTTCTCTCCTCTTTTGATCACCATGGAAAGAAATTCTTTCGTAGCAACTTTAACTTCTTTTTCCTTACCTTTTACGACAGGAACTGTTTTGTTGCCTTTCACTTGATAGTTATCTTTTAAGATCTGCTCTTTTTCAAAGTTTGCAAATCCAAAATCAAATAGTTTCTTTGTTTCTTTAAATCGATCCAAGCGAGTTCCTGTTTTCATAACAACTGAAATAAGGCGAGTATCTCCTTTTTTCACTGTACCTGTAAAACAGTTACCTGCAAGGTCTGTCGATCCTGTTTTTAATCCGTCTACTCCCTCATAGCCACTATTGAGCTCAGGAAGCATCCAGTTCCAGTTCTCCATCTGAATTTCGTCATCCGTGCCCTCGCGGAATTTCAAACGAGGAACACTTGCTGTTTCTAATACTTCTGGATGATCGTTAAGTAAGCTGAACGCTAGAATAGCAGTAGCACGAGGACTCATCATGTTCTCGTCTGTTTCACTGCCTGAATTATGATTACCAAACAGGTCTTTGTTGTTTAGGCCTGTAGAGTTAACGAAGTTGAAATCTTTCATCCCTAGTTCTTTTGCCTTGGCATTCATCTTTTTAACGAACTCACCTTCAGAGCCCGCAATTAGTTCTGATAATGCAATCGTTGCTCCATTAGCAGAATAGATCGCCATCGCTTGGTATAGCTCACGAACTGTATATTTTTCATCTACACGTAATGGTACGTTTGATAATGTTCGATTTTGAGAAATCTTATGGGCATATTCAGAAATACTCGTTTTCTGTTCCCAAGATATCTTTTTCTTGTCAATGGCTTCTAGTAATAGGTATTCGGTCATCATCTTACTCATACTTGCAGGAGCGAGTAACTTATCAGCATTTTTCTGATATAATATTTTCCCCGTTTCTGCATCCACAAGTATAGCCCCTTCAGCTACTACATCTAAAGACGGTGCCGCACTTGCTGACTTTGAAAATCCTAATAAACTCGTCGTAAAAAATGAAAAAATCAGTGTCACCACTAAAAGTTGTTTTATCTTGCTGTTCAAAAAACTGCACCTCCAAACCCATTTACACACAAAAGTTATTGTACCATACACATTTTCAAAAAAATAGACAGAGGTTATACCTCTGTCCTAAAAATGTGTCTTTAGACTGAATAATTTGGTGCTTCTTTAGTAATTTGAACTTGGTGCGGATGACTCTCACGAAGTCCTGCTCCCGTAATTTTTACAAAACGGGAATCATTTTGAAGCTCATCGATCGTTGCTGTTCCACAATAACCCATACCTGAACGGATACCGCCAACTAACTGATAGATCGTATCAGCCAATGGCCCTTTGTATGGTAGTCGTCCTTCAATACCTTCTGGAACAAGCTTCTTATTATTTTCCTGGAAATAGCGGTCGCTGCTTCCTCGCTCCATCGCGCCAACCGAGCCCATACCGCGATATACTTTAAATTGACGTCCTTGGAAGATTTCACGCTCTCCTGGACTCTCAGATACACCAGCAAGCATACTGCCCAGCATAACGGCATGTCCGCCTGCTGCGATCGCTTTAACAATATCTCCAGAGTATTTGATCCCACCATCTGCGATGATCGGTACTCCATACTTCTTCGCTTCTGTTGCACAATCATAAACAGCAGTTACTTGTGGTACTCCCACACCAGCAACAACACGTGTCGTACAGATCGAACCAGGTCCGATTCCTACTTTTACAACACTCGCTCCTGCTTCGATCAGATCACGAGTCGCCTCAGCAGTAGCAACGTTTCCTGCGATGATCGTTAATTTAGGATAAGCATCTCTTACTTCACGAACTTTTTGAAGAACTCCTTCAGAATGTCCATGAGCTGTGTCGATAACAATTGCATCCACACCTGCTTGTACTAACTTCTCTACACGTAGAAGGGCATCCTTAGTAACACCTACTGCAGCTCCTACTAATAAACGTCCTTGTGAGTCTTTTGCAGAGTTTGGAAATTCGATTACTTTCTCGATATCCTTAATGGTGATCAAGCCTTGAAGCGTACCTTCATCATCTACGAGTGGAAGTTTTTCGATCTTATATTGCTGAAGCATCTTTTCAGCTTCTTTTAACGTAGTGCCAACGGGTGCCGTCACTAAGTTTTCTTTTGTCATAACATCTGAAATTTTTATGGAGTAATCCTGAACAAAACGTAAATCACGGTTCGTTAGGATACCTACTAATTTTTTATCTGCGTCTACGATCGGTACACCGCTGATACGATACTTGCCCATCAAATGTTCAGCGTCAAAAACTTGATGCTCAGGTGTTAGGTAGAACGGGTCTGTGATTACGCCACTTTCAGAACGTTTAACACGGTCGATCTGTTCTGCTTGTTCTTCAATAGACATGTTCTTGTGTACAATTCCCAAACCGCCTTGTCTTGCCATAGCGATTGCCATGTTTGCTTCTGTTACTGTGTCCATACCAGCACTGATAATCGGAACATTCAATTGAACCGTATCAGATAACCTCGTTTTAATTGAAACATCACCAGGTAGAACTGACGATTTCGCTGGAATTAATAACACATCATCAAAGGTTAAACCTTCTTTTGCAAACTTATCTTGCCACATACCTTAACCACCCCTTCAAATTTATCTTCCTGAAAAATATTATTTGTAGATTATCAACTGGGTAAACTAGTGTCAAGGAATACAAAATATGTTCGATTTTTCAAATAATTTACGAAGAGAGGAATGACGAAGAAATGATGACACAACATGACCCTTGGGCTTTATTCGATATGTTCTTTTCCTCTCAAAAATCGCAGCATTTCTTGAGTAAACGATATCAGCAACTAAACATAGATGACAGCAACGGCAAAAGCTTTGATAATACATATGGGTTTATTTACTATATCGAGCATGGAAAGAAATATTATAACCTCGCCGATCAAGCCCCTGTTGAGCTAAAGCCTGTACTTCTGTTTTATGGCATGACTCAGCTTATGAAAGCATGCATTCTGTGCAGCGATCCAGATTATCCTGATTCGAGTGCCGTTCTTGCACACGGGCTCTCTACTCGAAAAAGAAAGAAAAGAAGTTATGAATTTCTATATGATGAAGTGAAAGTACAACGAACAGGTCTGTTCAATCATTTTTGTGAAAAAGTGTTTCACATGAAACATATTGAAGGAGAAAAATTTACGATGGTGTCTCTTCTTCAAACCGTGCCCGAGCTAAGTCCACTATTTAAGCAAATGAACGGTGATATTCACCTTGTGAAGATGTATAAGGAAAATGAATCAACCTTTCGCCTTCCCAAGCATGTTAACGATCACCTACATATGTCATTAGAACGGTATAGTGATTATATGAACAGCTTGTTTCCGGCAAAGTTTTCTATGAGTTTGGATGGAAGCAGTGATAGGATGCAGCTTGTTTTTGGGGCGAATGAACCGTTACGGCCTTTTGATTGCTTTCCGTTATCGTATCATCATCTGGAAAACACGTACTACTTGCCTGTAAACCGTGAACTTCTGCAATCTCCTACGCTTAACGAATTTATGGTTCACTATGTGATCCTCTACAACTTGAGCATGTTGAGCAGATATGATACGGAATGGTGGAGCGAGCTATTTCATACGTATACTTCTGAAGAATTACCCTACATCCAGCAGTTTCTAAACATTACAGCTAAAAAGATTCCGTACCTTTTTGGTGTTATGCTGCAGATGAGGAATTGAGGGGGTGTTTTAGTTGTGAGGAATTGGCTGATAGTTGATAGGGTGTTAGTAATAGTGTGTCGGTGTCGAAAATTCGATAAATAATTTTATCCGTGAAATTATGATGCTTATCCGTGAATATATGGAGAATTACCGTGAATAAAATCACGATTACCGTGAAATTATGTGGGGTTGGGTTGATGAGCCAGCTGTTTTGGGATTTGTGTTTAACATCTAAGGTGTTTTAGGGCGTTTTGGCTTAGTTGGTGGTTGATGGGAGGGCTTTTGGGATGATTTTGGAGCTTTCGCTGAAGAATATCGCGTGTTGGAAGATGGCCTCATCCATCTTCTTCCTATTTTGAGGATTCGTGGATGAAACTAATCCTCGAAGCATACGGTATGGGATGTCTCCTACCCTAATTAAGTCTTAATGAAAAAAATTAAGTCGAAACGAACCTCAATTAAGTCGAAAATCAAAAATAAAGGCCGTTCGCTAAATCTCGACAACCTCTCTCGGCACGATCCATGCTTTATACCCCCGAGCCTTCCTCACCTCAATCACCCATAATCAGAAGTTTGGCAGCCGCCAAACCACCTTATATCTTTTTTAGAACACAAAAAAAGAAGATGGATTTTCATCCATCTTCCTCATTGCCTAGCGACGTCCTACTCTAACAGGGGGAAACCCCCAACTACCATCGGCGCTAAAGAGCTTAACTTCCGTGTTCGGTATGGGAACGGGTGTGACCTCTTTGCCATCATCACTAGACCGATCATGACGTTAACCATGATTTTTGAAATTAGAGAGTATGTTCTCTCAAAACTAGATACGACGTTTCCAAACGTTATGCTTTTTTAAGGATAAGCCCTCGACCGATTAGTATCTGTCAGCTCCACGTGTCACCACGCTTCCACACCAGACCTATCAACCTCATCATCTCTAAGGGGTCTTACTCACTTGCGTGATGGGAAATCTCATC
>NZ_JBMULM010000010.1:0-41382 GCF_049537595.1 Fictibacillus nanhaiensis | reverse complement strand
TTCCCCCTGTTAGAGTAGGACGTCGCTAGGCAATGAGGAAGATGGATGAGAATCCATCTTCTTTTTTTTTGTTTTCAAAAGAAAATAAGGTGGTTTGGCGGCTGCCAAACTTCTGATTATGGATGATTGGGGTGTGGAAGGCTCGGGGTATAAAGCATGGATCGGGCAGGGAGCGGTTGTCGAGATTTAGCGAATGGCCTTTATTTTCGGTTTTCGACTTAATTGAGGTTCGTTCCGACTTAATTGGCTCTTCTTACGACTTAATTTTTCTTATCTAGACTTAATTCTGTGAGGAAAATACCCTGAGCGGTATTCTTCTAAGCTCAGCACATAACATCAAAATCATCTCAACCCCCTCAACATAGGAAGAAGATCGCCAGAGCCATCTTCCACAACGCGATTCGTCTGAAAAGCTTAAAATTTCATCTCAAAAGCTCCTCAAGTAGCTCCCTTAACCACCTTCCAAGCCAAAAACACACTTAAAAACCCCTGATCTTCCCCACAAAACCACTAATCAGCTATCCCCATCTACTCCATCCCACATAATTTCACGGTAATCGTGATTTTATTCACGGTAATCCTCCATATATTCACGGATAAGCTTTATAATTTCACGGATAAAAATTTTAATCGAATTTTCGACACCGACCACCACTAGCTAAAACTTAAAACTACACCAGTAACTAACTATCACACTTCACAAGCCCCTAACCAACATTTCTATACACACTACCAAAAAACAAACAAACCCCAAACCCATATCTCCAACCAATTTTATGCTAAACTAAAAGATAAAAAACAATGGGGAGGCCATATATCATGAAGAATGTTCATTTTGATACATCCAGCGTGCATGCAAGTGGTCATAATAGTGTGAAGTCAGTGAGTAAGATTAATCCGATCTATCAGACTTCAGCTTTTTCTTTTAAAGATTTAGACGACCTAGAGGATTATTTTAGAGGAAAGAACGATTATTTATATACGCGTATGAATAACCCTAATCAGAATGATTTTGCGGGCGGTGTGGCGAGCCTTGAACAAGCTCCTGCAGGTGTTGTGACTTCATCGGGGATGTCAGCCATTCTAGTTGGTATCTTAGCGGTTACACAAGTCGGTGATCATATACTAGCTTGCGATGATCTGTATGGCGGCACCTATCAGCTTCTTTCTGATGACCTCAAAAGCTTTGGAATCGAAACCACATTCGTTTCATTTAAAGACTTAGATGAGGTTAAACAAAACATCCGTAACAACACAAAGCTCATTTATTCAGAATCCATTACGAATCCTTTATTGCGTGTAGAGGATCTAGAGGGTCTAGTTGCCCTAGCAAAAGAGAATAATCTAACGACGATGATCGATAATACATTCGCTACACCTTATGTACTTCAGCCGTACACGAAAGGCGTCGATCTCGTTGTTCATAGTGCGACGAAATATTTAAATGGCCATAGTGACGTGACTGCAGGCGTTGTCGTAGGGAAAGAGGAGTTAATCGCAAAAGCTCAAGCGAAAATGATTCACCTTGGTTGTAATCTAGGACCGTTTGATGCGTGGTTAGCATCCAGAGGGTTGAAGACGTTAAGCGTGCGTATGGAGCGTCACATCACTAATGCCACTGAATTAGCGAACCAGCTTAAACAGACAGAGGGAATTAAAACCGTGTACTATCCCGAATACGTGAGTGAAACGGGTAATTCTTCTATTGTAACGATCGAACTTGATGAAAACAGCAACGTGCACACGTTCTTTCAATCATTGGATTGGGTTCACATCGTTCCCACCCTTGCTGGTGTAGAGACGACGGTTTCATATCCACTCGGAACTTCACACCGTTCATTACCAGCAGAAACATGCGAAAAATTGGGGATTAATAAGAATGTGATTCGAATTTCTGTTGGGATTGAAAATATTGAGGATATCGTAACTGTTTTTAAAGAAGCTGCCAAAAAAGCCCTGTTAAAATAGGGCTTTTGGTCTTTTTACTGTAATAAAAACGAATTGTTTCTTTTTGTCGAAATGTGTTATGATACCTGAGTGAAAGCGCTTCATCATATACATCAAGGGAGGCATAAAAATGAAGCCAAAACAAGAATTACATCGTGGGCTCGAAGAACGACATATCACACTTATGTCACTCGGGGCTGCTATTGGAGTGGGCTTATTTTTAGGGTCAGCTTCAGCAATTGAAATGGCGGGGCCAGCAATTTTATTAGCATATGCATTAGGCGGATCTGTAATGTTCATCATTATGAGAGCGTTAGGTGAGATGGCCATTCATCAACCCGTTGCTGGATCTTTCAGCCGATATGCCAAAAACTATATTGGACCACTAGCCGGTTATTTAACAGGCTGGAACTATTGGTTCTTATGGATCGTTACATGTATGGCTGAGATAACAGCTGTAGGTATTTATATGAAGATGTGGTACCCAGATGTACCTGTTTGGATTTGGGCACTATCAGCACTTGTGATCATGGCGAGCATCAACTTGCTTGCGATCAAAGCATATGGAGAGTTTGAATTCTGGTTTGCACTTATCAAGATCGTTGCTATCGTATTAATGATTATAACTGGTTTAGGCATGATACTATTTGGTTTTGGTAACGGTGGAGTGGCAACAGGAATCAGTAACCTTTGGGAAAATGGCGGTTTCGCACCAAACGGCATACAGGGAATCCTCATGTCTATGCAGATGGTTATGTTTGCATTCTTAGGAATCGAGATGATCGGTGTTACAGCAGGTGAGGTAAAGAATCCTGAAAAATCTTTAGCAAGAGCTGTAAACTCTGTATTCTGGCGTATCCTGATTTTCTACGTAGGGGCATTATTTGTTATCATGTCCATCTACCCGTGGGATCAGATCGGGACACAAGGAAGTCCGTTCGTTCTTACATTTGAAAAAATCGGTATCGGACAAGCTGCTGGTATCATTAACTTTGTCGTATTAACTGCGGCATTATCAAGCTGTAACAGTGGAATTTTCAGTACAGGACGTATGCTTTTTAACCTGGCTGAGCAGAAACAAGCTCCGGCAAAGCTTCATAAAGTAAGTAAAACGGGTGTCCCTTCTGTAGCTGTATTAGTTTCAGCTGGAGCACTTCTTATTGGAGTCGCGTTAAATTATCTTGTTCCTGAAAAAGTTTTCGTATGGGTAACAAGTATCTCGACATTCGGAGCGATATGGACATGGTCGATTATTCTTCTATCACAGCTTAAGTTCCGTAGAAGCTTAAGTGAAGAAGAAAAGAAAACACTGAAATTTAAAGTTCCGTTCTTTCCGTATGGTTCATATATCGCATTAGCTATTCTAATTTTTGTTGTTGGACTCATGGCATACTTCCCAGATACACGTATCGCCTTGATCGTAGGGCCTTGTTGGTTGATCTTATTAACAGCGATCTACTATTTTAAGGGGTTCAACAAACGCCCTGAAAATAACGATAAAGTGGCATAAAATAGAGGGCACAGGAAATAAAAAAAATTTCTTGTGCCTAATATTTTTAAAACACTTGCATCATACTAATAAACGTGATATATTAATAAATGTCCGAAACAAGTTGTTATCTAAACCAGAAAAAACAACATTTTATAACGTCGCGGGGTGGAGCAGTCTGGTAGCTCGTCGGGCTCATAACCCGAAGGTCGCAGGTTCAAATCCTGTCCCCGCAACCAATTTAAATTTCATGAACTACGTCGAGTAAACGTCTAGCCATGAAATATCGGAAGTACCCATTGGGTGCAACCAATTTTTATAACTACATTAATTACATACAAGCTGGACCCGTGGTGTAGTGGTTAACATGCCTGCCTGTCACGCAGGAGATCGCCGGTTCGACCCCGGTCGGGTCCGCCACTTTTAAAAACGAAACAAGGTTTCGTGTTTTTTTATGTCTAAAAGTAAGTTAAACTAAAAATATACAACTGTCACCTTAGGAGTTTTATTATAATCCTAAGGCTTTTTTATAAATTTTTATTTGGCTATGGCTATATGACTTGTGTTTTACTATTTTTCTTCATTGATTTGTTGATTGGAGTGAAAGGTGCGAGACTCCTGCGGGACGAGTGGGACAGGTGAGACCCTTAAAGGCGCAAAGCGGCAAGGGGCTCACCGCCCGCCCCGCGGAAAGCGAAGCACCTGTAACGGATATCAACCACTTCCAAACAACAAAGTTAAGACCAGAGAGGAGCACATCCATGATTAAAGATGAATTTGAATGGATTAACAGCATCACGCCTCGGCATTTCTTTCAAAAAGAGGTGGTTCAAGGAATCGGTGATGACGCTGCTCTTTGGTCGGTGAACGAAGAGATGAATCAAATCGTTTGTGTGGACACTATGGTAGAAGACGTTCATTTTACGAAGGATACCTTATCTCCTTATCAAACGGGTTTTAAGGCACTTGCAGTGAACGTAAGTGATATTGCAGCTATGGGTGGTATTCCGCAGTTCTATCTCGTCTCGATTGCGATTCCACCTGAATGGTCGGAGGATGAGCTGCAAGAGATCTATCGCGGAATGGGAGATCTTGCTGCGAAATACAAAATGGATCTTATGGGCGGCGATACCGTTTCTACAAAAGGGCCGTTAGTATTATCGGTGACCGTTATTGGAAAAGTAGAAAAAGGTAGATCTTTATTAAGAAGTAACGCGAGACCTAGAGACTCTGTATTTGTAACAGGAACAACGGGAGAATCAGCGGCAGGGCTCAACATTTTGCTTGAAAAAACAAGACACGCTGATCTAACGACAAACGAAAAAAAATGGACAAAAAAGCATCAGATGCCCCTTCCTCATATCCAGCAAGGAAGAATTCTCGCAGGAAGCGGTTTTCGAATTTCCTTGAACGATGTTAGTGACGGAGTGGCGAGCGAATTGAATGAAATAGCTGAAGCGAGTAACGTTTCCATTTATATAGAAAGAAAC
Organism: Fictibacillus nanhaiensis; assembly: GCF_049537595.1. Taxonomy (GTDB): domain Bacteria; phylum Bacillota; class Bacilli; order Bacillales; family Fictibacillaceae; genus Fictibacillus; species Fictibacillus nanhaiensis_F. The sequence goes on along the minus strand of NZ_JBMULM010000010.1, from coordinate 36,456 downwards.
AGCCTGCCTGTTAGTGAGTTCTTAAGAGATTTATCAGAGGCTGATGTGCTCAACCATCAGTTGTTTGGTGGAGAGGACTATGTGCTGGTAGGGACGGCGTCCGAAGAAGATTTTAAGGTTCTGTCAGATACCTTCAAACAACATGGGCTGCCGCTTTATGAAATCGGTAAAGTTGGAGAAGCTGGTAAGGCTGAGGTCTATCTTCATAAACAGGACGAGAAGCCTGAACTTCTTACGAAAAAAGGATTTAATCATTTTAGGGAAAGGTAAGGGGAAGTCATGAGTACTTATCAATACGAAACAAAGTCAGCGGAAGAAACGATGTCTTTTGCAGAAAAGCTGGGCTCTATTCTTCATAAAGGAGATGTACTCACACTGGCTGGAGATCTTGGAGCTGGAAAGACGACTTTTACAAAAGGGCTCGCAAAAGGGCTCGGAGTGACCCGTACAGTGAACTCTCCTACTTTTACCATCATTAAAGAATATAGTGGACGATTGCCGCTTTATCATATGGATGTGTACCGGTTAGAAGACTCTGATGAAGATTTAGGCTTTGAAGAGTACTTTTCTGGAGACGGCGTCTGTGTGGTTGAGTGGGCCGTATTTATAGAAGACTATTTACCAGAAGAAAGACTTGAACTCGTTATCTCACATAAAGGCGACGACGAGCGCGAGATTCAATTAAAACCTATCGGAAACAGATACGAAGAACGCGTTAAGGAGATTATGTAATGAAAGTTCTTGCAATAGATACATCCAATCTTGTGATGGGGATCTCAGTATTGGATGAAGGAAAAGTGCTCGGTGAGTATATTACAAACTTAAAAAAGAATCATTCGATACGAGTGATGCCTGCGATTGAAGAAGTATTAAAAGAGACGGGTATAAAACCTGCAGAACTCGATCGCATCGTGGTTGCAAAAGGGCCAGGATCTTATACAGGTGTTAGAATCGGTGTAACGATCGCAAAGACACTTGCGTGGACGCTGAAAAAAGAACTCGTTGGGATCTCGAGCCTGGAAGTGCTCGCTCAGAGCGGGAAATACTTTGAGGGCTATACCGTTCCTTTATTCGATGCGCGCCGCACGCAGCTATTTACGGGGCTTTATGGAAGAAATGATTCAGGAGAGTTTCAAAATCTTTGGGAAGACCAAATCATCTTATTAAAAGATTGGTTGGAAAAGCTTCAAACGCTAGATAAAAAGATATTATTTGTAGGTAGCGACTTGCCTCTGCACCAAGAAACGATTCAGAACGTGTTAGGCGACCAAGCTGTTTTTGGACAAGTATCTGATCATAATCCTCGTCCAAGCGAACTCGGACGTATCGGTATGGCGAACGAACCGGTTGATATCCATTCGTTTACACCAAGTTATCTTCAGTTGGCAGAAGCAGAAGTGAACTGGCTGAAGTCACAGGGGAAGTAGGGTGGATCTGATGGGAGAGCCTTATACATTCAGACTGGCAAAAGTAAGCGATATAGACGATATCCTAGGGATCGAGCAAGCGTCGTTCGCCGTTCCATGGTCGCGAGAAGCTTTTTATAGAGAAATTGTTGAGAACCAGTTCGCTCATTACCTCGTCATCGAAGACTCCTTTCAGCCGGTCGGTTATTGCGGCATCTGGCTTGTTATGGATGAGGCACATGTTACGAACATAGCGATACTTCCTTCTTATAGAGGAAGAAAGCTAGGGGAGATGCTCATGAGAGAAGCGATTAAGCTCGCGAAGATGCACGGTGCTATATCGATGACGCTAGAGGCACGCGTAAGTAATCATGTTGCACAGAATCTATATAAAAAACTAGGATTTGAAGCAGGCGGTATCCGGAAAAACTATTATAGCGATAATGGTGAAGATGCTTTAGTAATGTGGGTGGAATTATGATAAAAGATGAATTGATATTAGCGATAGAAACAAGCTGTGATGAGACAGCAGTAGCGATTGTGAAGAACGGTACAGAACTGCTGGCAAACGTTGTCGCGTCACAGATCGAGAGTCATAAACGTTTTGGCGGCGTTGTGCCTGAAGTGGCGTCACGCCATCATGTTGAAGAAATTACGGTCGTGATCGAAGAAGCGTTGAATCAAGCGGAGTTAGAGCCAGGAGATCTCACCGCTGTTGCCGTAACAGAAGGACCAGGCCTCGTCGGAGCACTCTTAATTGGTGTTAACGCAGCGAAAGCATTTGCCTTTGCGCATAGTCTGCCACTCGTTCCTGTCCATCATATCGCAGGGCATATCTACGCGAACAGACTTGTAAAAGAAATGACGTTTCCACTGTTGTCTCTTATCGTCTCTGGCGGACATACAGAGCTCGTCCTGATGGAGGAGCACGGCACGTTCAAAGTAATCGGTGAGACAAGAGACGACGCAGCCGGGGAAGCGTACGATAAAGTAGCGCGAACGCTTAACATGCCATACCCAGGCGGTCCTCATATCGATAAGCTCGCACAAGAGGGAGAAGCAAACATCGACCTGCCTCGCGCTTGGCTAGAGCCGAACTCACTTGATTTCAGCTTTAGCGGTTTGAAGTCAGCTGTGATCAATACGGTTCATAATGCAACACAGCGCGGAGAAGTGATCAAGCCTGAAGATCTAGCAGCGAGCTTCCAAGCGAGTGTTGTGGATGTACTTGTAGAAAAAACATACCGTGCCGCAGAGCAATATAACGTAAAACAAGTCCTCTTAGCCGGTGGGGTAGCGGCGAACAAAGGACTTCGTCACATGCTAGAAAACCGTTTTAACGGAACAAAGTATGATCTCGTCATTCCTCCTCTTCACTTATGCACAGATAATGCAGCCATGATTGGAGCTGCAGGTAGTGTAGCGTACCAAAAAGGAACGCGCGGAGATATGGCATTAAACGGTGTACCAGGGTTAGATTTAGAAGCGCAATAATGTAAAAGCTCTTTTCCTTTTATGAGGAGATGAGCTTTTTTTAGATATCGACGTAATTCGACACAAAAACCCTTCATTTTTGTGGAAAAGTTACACACAGGTTTGTGGATAATGTGGACAATGGTTTTGAAACATTTGAAATAAAGGGTTTGTGTTATACACAATTCACATCATGTATACACATGTTCGTGTGGATAAAGTGGATAACTCGTCGAAAAGAGTGGAATCCACAGATTGATCTGTGGATAAGAATGATTATTCGAAATTTTCACCAGGTGTTTTTTTAAGTATATGAAGATAGTTGTGTGTAAACTAGGGGAATAAATGCGTAAGTGATGTCGAAACGTGCATAGCGAGTGAAATGATGGGTGGAGAAGTGTAAAAGCAAAACAAAAAAGCTGACATCCCTACAATAAAGTAAGGATATCAGCTTTCAACTTAAGCATTCTGTAGTTCTTCCCATTCTTCCATCAACGTTTCCATCTCTTCGTTCAAAGCATCTAGCTGAGATTGGAATTCTTGCGTCTTTTCATAATCCTGAAAGACTTCAGGTTTACATAGTTCAGCTTCCGCCGAAGTGATTTTCGTTTCGAGTCCTTCAAGCAGACCCTCAATCTCCTCGATACGACGCTGCCTTTTACGATCTAACTTCTTCGCTTCTTTATCGATCGAATTCTTAGCACCGTTTCCTTGGTTGGAAGAAGGGGTGTTAACCGCGTTCTCCGCTTTCTGGCGCGCAGCAATTTCTTCCCGTGCTTTCATCTCGTTTTTCTTTTCGGTGTAATAGTCGTAGTCACCTAGATACTCGGTCATGCCTGTTGGTGCGAGTTCAACGACCTTTGTGGCGATACGGTTAATGAAATATCGGTCATGCGATACGAAAAGAATCGTACCTGGATAGTGGATCAGAGCTTGTTCAAGGATCTCTTTGCTGTCGAGGTCCAAATGGTTCGTCGGCTCGTCCAGCAGAAGAAGGTTGCCTTTTTCCATCATAAGCTTAGCCAGGGCAAGGCGAGCCTTCTGACCACCGCTCAGCTCTGTTACAAGCTTTAGTACATCGTCACCGCTAAACAGGAATTGTCCGAGGATCGAGCGGATCTCTTTTTCCGTTTTTTCCGGATAGTCATCCCACAGCTCGTTAAGAAGCGTCTTGCGGGAATGAAGATCCGCTTGTTCTTGATCATAGTGAGAAATCATGAGTCCACTGCCGTAACGTATATCGCCCGATATGAGAGGCAGCTGCTTACGTATCACTTTTAGTAAAGTCGATTTGCCGATTCCGTTCGGACCAACGATCGCCACGCTGTCTTGGCGGTTAACCGCTACCGATACGTTCTTGAATAACGGTTCACCGTCTTCATATCCTGTACTCACGTTCTCTAGCTTCAGCACATCGTTCCCGCTTTGTCTCTCAATCTCAAAAGAAAAGCTAGCAGACTTTTCTGCACCAGCGGGACGCTCTTTCAATTCCATCTTCTCTAACTGTTTGCGACGACTCTGTGCACGTTTTGTCGTGGAAGCACGCACGATATTACGCTGAATAAAATCTTCTAACTTCGCAACCTGCTCTTGCTGCTTCTCAAACTCTTTCATCTCTTGAGCGAAGCGCTCTGCTTTTTGCTCGAGATAGCTAGAATAGTTCCCTGTGAATCGGTAAGAGCGTTTTCTTGAAACCTCATAAACGGTCGTTACGATTTTATCGAGGAAATACCGGTCATGGGAGACGATTAAGATGCCGCCGGGATAACTCTGCAAATATTGCTCAAGCCACGTGAGCGTTTTGATGTCTAAGTGGTTCGTCGGCTCATCGAGAATGAGTAGATCTGGTTTTGTTAAAAGAAGCTTCGCGAGTGCGAGTCTCGTTTTTTGACCACCGCTCAATGTGTTGATCTTCGTATCGCGATCAAAATCGGCAAACTGAAAACCGTGAAGCACCGTACGAATCTCTGCTTCATACTGATAGCCGCCTTCGTCTTTAAACGTAACCTGAAGCGCATCATAGTCTTTTAAGAGACGTTCATACTCCGCTTCATTCGCAATCACTTCTGGATCACCCATACGCGCTTCCATCTCACGCAGCTTTTTCTCTTTTTTACGAAGGTCTTCAAACACAGAGAGCATCTCGTTCCAGATCGATTCATCAGAATCCAGTCCCGCATCTTGTGCAAGATAGCCAGTCTTCACATCTTTCGGAATCATGACATGACCAGAATCATAGGAATACTCACCAGTAATCACACGAAGCAGCGTAGATTTACCCGCACCGTTCCGTCCAACAAGCGCGATCCGCTCGCCTTTCTGAACCTCTAGTTTTATATTCGATAAAATAACGTCCGCGCCAAACGACTTCGTTACGTCCTGAACTTGTAAAATAATCATTGTAATTTCACCTCTATGAAAAACGGGTGGCTTTATTAAATGGCTTCCTAAAATGATTGGAATTATTGCTTCATTGTAAAGTTGATTGGAGCGCAAGGTGCGAGACTCTCGGCTAGGACAGGCGGGCAGGTGAGACACTTATACGTGAAACGTACGAATGTGGCTCACCGCCTGCCCCGCGGAAAGCGAAGCACCTGGAGCGGAAATCAACTACTTTCAACAATCATGTATCAGCCTTAATACAAAAAACCCTGTCTAACTAGTAGTTTAGCGTAGTTTGGAGATTCGCGCCAACAAAGGGAATGTTCAACATTTTGCAATAATTACAAGTAAAATCTTAACGACAATAAAAGCGGTTTCGTGTATATTCATCATGAGGAGGGGTTTTATGACAGAGTTTACCCATTTTAATGAAGAAGGCCGTGCACGCATGGTTGATATTTCGGAAAAAGAAACATCTCACCGAACAGCCGTAGCGGTAAGCGGGGTAACGGTTTCTGAAGAAGTCTTCCTTAAGATCAAAGAAAACGGATTTAAAAAAGGGGACGTTCTAGCCGTCGCACAGATCGCTGGGATCATGGCTGCCAAAAAGACCTCTGACTGGATCCCGATGTGTCACCCGTTATCACTGACTGGCGTTGATCTGTCTTTTTCATGGGATGAATTAGCGGACAGCATGTATAAATTAAACATTCAAGTCGAAGTGAAAACGAAAGGCAGCACCGGTGTAGAGATGGAGGCGTTAACAGCAGCTTCTGCAGCAGCTTTAACCGTCTATGATATGTGTAAAGCAGCGGATAAGGGAATGGTGATCGGACCTACATATCTCCAGTCGAAAACAGGAGGCAAGAATGGGGACTTTCTACGTTCTTCAAGCCCTGACAAAATATGATACAATAGGAACAGATAAGCTTTCTAAACTTGGAGGGCTCCAAATATGAATCAAGATCAGTTAAAAATACCACACGCAACAGCAAAACGGCTGCCCTTGTATTATCGTTTTTTGAAAAACTTATCGTCTTCCGGTAAACAAAGGGTGTCTTCCGCTGAATTAAGCGAAGCCGTGAAAGTAGATTCTGCAACAATCCGCAGAGATTTTTCTTACTTTGGCGCATTAGGCAAAAAAGGTTATGGCTACAATGTTAATTATCTGCTGTCGTTCTTCGCGAAGACGTTGAACCAGGATGAAACAACAACCGTAGCGTTAATCGGAGTAGGTAACTTAGGCACTGCCTTTTTACATTATAATTTCACCAAAAATAACAATACCAAAATAGAAGTCGCATTCGATGTAGACAAAGCTAAAATCGGCAGCGAAATAGCAGGAGTTCCGATCTATCACACAGAAGACATCGAGCAAGAGTTGAAGAACCGCGGCATCGATGTTGCGATCCTGACCGTTCCAGTCGGAGCCGCTCAACCGATCGCAGATCAGTTAGAGCGCGCAGGTGTCACAGGCATCTTAAACTTCACGCCCGCACGATTGACCGTCTCACCCGAGATTCGTGTTCATCACATCGATTTAGCTGTCGAATTGCAATCGCTTGTTTATTTTATGAAAAACTACTCTTAAAACAAGGAGGTAATCGTTATGTTAGGACCAGGAAGTATCGCGGTAATCGGACTTGCAGCTCTTGTTATGTTTGGACCGAAAAAGCTGCCTGAGCTAGGAAAAGCAGCAGGCAAAACGCTTCGCGAGTTCAAAAATGCGACAAAAGGCATGATGGACGAAGAAGATGACAAAAAGGAAAGCGAACAACTGAAGAAGTAAGGATGTTTGTCTATGACCTCTGAAAAAAATATGTCGCTATACGGTCACATTGGCGAATTACGAAAGCGCATCATGTGGGCGATCCTAGCTTTCTTCGTATTCTTGATCGCTGGATTTTTCTTAGCCAAGCCCGTGATCGTATATCTGCAAAGTGATCCAATTGCAAAGAACATTCAGATGAACGCTTTTCATCTAACCGATCCGCTGAACGTGTACATGACGTTTGCCTTCTTCATCGGCCTCGTCCTATCTGCACCAGTGGTATTGTACCAACTCTGGGCATTCATCAGCCCAGGTCTTTATGAGAACGAACGAAAAGTAACGCTCATGTACATCCCGATCGCATTCGTGCTCTTCTTAACGGGCCTCGCATTCTCGTACTTTATTCTTTTTCCGTTCGTTGTGAGCTTTATGGGAAATGTCGCCGTGGCACTCAGTGTAGAAGGTGAATACGGAATTCAGGAATACTTCTCATTCCTATTCAACATCACACTGCCGTTCGGCCTATTGTTCCAGTTCCCAGTCTTAATTATGTTTCTGACTCGACTTGGAATCGTAACACCTGATCTCCTAAAGAGCATACGAAAAGTAGCCTATTTTGGGATTTTAGTAATAGCGGGATTAATTACACCGCCAGAGCTGCTGTCTCACTTAATGGTTACGTTCCCGCTAATTCTGTTATACGAAATCAGCATCATCATTTCGAAGACGGCCTATAAAAAACGCATGAAAGCCGAAGTCGAGGCACTCGTAAAAGAACGAGAAGCCCAAGCAGAAGCTATGTATCATGATTAAAAAGAGGATGACTCCACGCGGGGAATCCTCTTTTTTGTGTGGTTGGAGTGGTAGCTGCGGTACGTGAGAGTTAGAGTAGGAGTGGACAGTAAAAATAGGGAAGTGGACAGTAAATGTGCAAAAGTGGACAGTATTTCATCGAAAGTGGACAGTAAAACTCAAAAAGTGGACAGTATTTCCGTGGAAGTCGACAGTAAGCATCGTTTGAGGTGGCTTGCGGGATATTCGGGTACCACCTAAAGTACTGCTGATGAAGATAATCTGTCGGATTCGGATATTAATCTGTCCGATTGGCCACATAATCTGTCCAATCTCCAACTTAATCTATCCAATCTCCACATAATCTGTCCAAACCAGCCAATAATCTGTCCAATCCCGCCTCAGCCACTGGCCAACCTCACAAAGCACCACCCAAAAGTCCCACACAAACAAAAAAACTGCCTCCATCAAGAAGCAGTTCCCTCATATCATTTCTTCTTTTTTCTCTTCAAGTGGCTGTTTAATGCGAAATAGCGGATGGCATTCGCGTAATCGAAGGTTGCTACGACCATCGTGATGATCGTCCAGAAGCTTGTCATGCCGTACTCGCTTGCGTAATGAACGGCTAAGTACGTAAAGACGACTCCGATCCCTAGATATAAAAATGCCATAAACAGTGGTGATGTCTTCATAATAGTCCTCCAATAATCAATTGCGCTGTTTCTAGCTGTTGTTCCATTTCTTTGATTTTATCGGCAAATAATACTTGAACGATCAATACGAGCGTGTTCATGGCAACGTGTGCTGCAATCGGTACGATAAGACGTTGCGTTTTAACATAGAGAAAAGCGAACGTGAAGCCCATTGCCGTGTAGATTAATAAGTGTGTGAAGTCCGCATGAACAGCAGCAAAGATTAAAGAACTGATCAAAGCAGAGATAAAGAAATTAAAGCGTTTATGAAGAGAGCCGAAAATGATCTTTCGAAAGATGATCTCTTCTAGTATTGGCCCAACGATGGCCGTTACAATCATAAAATATTTAACGTTTTTCACGATTTCTACGAGTTGCTTCGTGTTCTCTGATCCAGGCTGAATACCAAACAGGTTCATCTCGATCATGCTCGCGATAATTTGAGCGGCGTACGCCATGAAAATACCGATGATCGACCATAGAACCGCAGATCCTTTTGAGACGCGCTTAGAATTTCGGTGGCGTTCTCTCATTTCAGGGATCAGCATGTAAAGGATAATAACTAGAGCCGCGATAAAGCTGAACGTTCCCCACATTCCAAAAAGTTGATTTTTAGGAACACCAAGTTCATTTAACAGTGGAACTCCAATGTAACCTGAGAATTGCATCACGATATATATGAAGATGATCCACCAATATTTTTTCTTCAAATTACCTTCTCCTTTACGTACAGCCCTAAAAATAATTACGTTTCATACCTCTTTATATGCTTACCCATTTTAACATAGAATAGGCAGGGCTCGCGAGGATATCGAATTTGAGGGTAATTCGATTTATATTTAGATTTCTCACTTGCAAAATTTTTTAGTTTTATTTATTATTAGAAATGGAGTTAGCACTCACTAACAAAGAGTGCTAATAAGAAATCTTTTAACTATTTAAGGAGGGTGTTTCACTTGTTAAAGCCACTAGGTGACCGTATTATTATTGAGCTTGTAGAAGGTGAAGAAAAAACTGCAAGCGGCATTGTATTGCCAGATTCAGCAAAAGAAAAGCCTCAAGAAGGAAAAGTTGTTGCTGTAGGTACGGGCCGTGTAACGGATAACGGCGAGCGTATCTCTTTAGAAGTTTCTGAAGGCAACACGATTATTTTCTCAAAATACGCAGGTACAGAAGTTAAGTACCAAGGTAAAGAATTCTTGATTCTTCGTGAGTCTGACGTATTAGCGATCGTAGGCTAAACGTTAGGTAACTGGGAAGCTTCAATATTTTGAAGCTACATAAATCAAACATAAAGCATATGTAAGTCACTAACTTTTAAAATTAATGGGAGGGTTTTTACATGGCTAAAGATATTAAATTTAGTGAAGACGCACGCCGCTCAATGCTTCGTGGTGTTGATGCACTAGCGAACGCTGTAAAAGTAACACTTGGACCAAAAGGACGTAACGTTGTGCTTGAGAAGAAATTCGGTTCTCCTCTAATCACAAACGACGGTGTTACAATCGCAAAAGAAATCGAGCTTGAAGATGCATTCGAAAACATGGGTGCCAAGCTTGTAGCTGAAGTTGCGAGCAAAACGAACGACGTAGCAGGAGACGGAACGACAACTGCAACGGTTCTTGCTCAAGCGATGATCCGTGAAGGATTAAAGAACGTAACAAGCGGAGCAAACCCAATGGTACTTCGCAAAGGGATCGAAAAAGCAACGGCTGCTGCTGTTCAAGAACTAAAAGCGATCTCTAAACCAATCGAAGGCAAAGAGTCTATCGCACAAGTTGCGGCGATCTCTGCAGCTGACGAAGAAGTAGGGCAATTGATTGCTGAAGCGATGGAGCGCGTTGGAAACGACGGCGTTATCACCATCGAAGAATCAAAAGGATTCACAACAGAGCTTGAAGTGGTTGAAGGTATGCAGTTCGACCGCGGATACGCATCTCCATACATGGTAACTAACTCTGACAAGATGGAAGCAGAGCTTGAGAACCCGTACATCCTTATCACAGATAAGAAGATTACGAACATCCAAGAAATTCTTCCAGTTCTTGAGCAAGTGGTTCAACAAGGGAAATCTCTATTGTTGATCGCTGAAGACGTTGAAGGTGAAGCACTTGCTACTCTAGTAGTTAACAAGCTTCGCGGAACATTCAATGCAGTAGCTGTAAAAGCTCCTGGATTCGGTGACCGCCGTAAAGCAATGCTAGAAGACATCGCAGTACTAACTGGCGGTGAAGTAATTACTGAAGAGCTAGGTCTTGACCTTAAGACTGCAAACATCACGCAGCTTGGTACAGCTTCTAAAGTTGTCGTTACAAAAGAAAACACAACAATCGTAGAAGGTGCTGGAGATTCTGCTAAGATTGCAGCTCGTGTTAACCAAATCAAAGCACAACTCGAAGAAACAACTTCTGAGTTTGATAAAGAAAAATTACAAGAGCGCCTAGCGAAATTAGCGGGTGGAGTAGCGGTAATCAAAGTTGGTGCAGCTACAGAAACTGAGCTAAAAGAGCGCAAACTTCGTATCGAAGACGCACTTAACTCAACGCGTGCAGCAGTTGAAGAGGGTATCGTATCCGGTGGTGGTACAGCTCTAGTTAACGTGCTAAAAGCGATCGCTCAAGTAGAAGCGACTGGCGATGAGTTAACAGGTGTGAAACTAGTACTTCGTGCACTAGAAGAGCCAGTTCGTCAAATCGCACACAACGCAGGTCTTGAAGGATCTGTAGTGGTTGAGCGTCTGAAGAACGAAGAAATCGGAATCGGCTTCAACGCGGCAACTGGCGAGTGGGTAAACATGTTCGAATCCGGAATCGTTGACCCAACTAAAGTTACACGTTCAGCTCTACAAAACGCAGCATCCGTATCTGCAATGTTCTTAACAACAGAAGCGGTAATCGCGGATAAGCCAGAAGAAAACGCTGGCGGCGGAATGCCTGACATGTCCGGCATGGGCATGGGTGGAATGGGCGGCATGATGTAACGAATTTCTTTTGAGAAACGAGTTATATTATAACAACTTATGTTTTTCTAATAAAAGGACTACTCCTAATTATAGTGAGTAGTCTTTTTATACTTCTACACATAGGCTCGAAGAATAAGTATAGTAACTGTGTGATACAAACCATTAATTTACTAATTAAAATTATATGAGAGGCAAATCACTTATTGCTCGCTAATAACTTATAATGTTATGTTTATTTATAATTACTAGAAAATAATGGGGGTTAAAATGAGTACTAAAATGAGTGCTAAATTAAGTTGGGATAATTTATTAAATAAAAAGAGACAAAGAGAATCAATATCAGATACCATGACCCATAGAAATGAATTTGATAAAGATTACGATCGCATTATTTATTCTTCCTCTTTAAGGAGGCTACAAGATAAAGCACAAGTATTTCCGCTTCAAGAAAACGACTTTACAAGAACAAGATTAACACACTCAATGGAGGTAGCTTCTTTAGGGAGATCTATGGCATGGAATATTGGCACATGGTTATTAGAAGAAAAAAAGTTTAAACACTTCTGGGAAGTCAAAGAGTTAGCTTCTTTAGTAGAGGTTTCTTGTTTAGTTCATGACTTAGGCAATCCACCTTTTGGTCACTATGGTGAAGACATTATTAGAAATTGGTTTGTTAAATGGTTTAAGAGCAGTGCTTTTAATGAAATAGAAGATTCATATATATCTAAAGGTTTTAGTCCATTAAATACTCAACAAAAAAATGATTTTAGATATTTTGAAGGAAATGCTCAAGCCATTAGAATACTGACCAAACTTCAGTTTTTAAATGATCAACATGGAGCTAATTTTACATATGGTACTCTAGCTACCTTAATGAAATATCCATGGGCATCTGATCATGAGAAAGCTATTAAAAAAGAAAAATTTGGTTATTTCTATTCAGAGAAGCAGTTATATGAAGATTTACATAAAGAAGTTGGGATCGGTGAAAGAAGACATCCTGCAACGTACCTACTTGAAGCAGCTGATGATATTGCTTATTTAACTGCAGATGTTGAAGATGGAGTAAAAAAGGGTATTGTTAAGTGGGAAGAAGAGTATGAGAAAATTTCAAATTATCTTGAGGAACATTATGTTAGTGACTATGCAAGGTTAAAAAAATATAGAGATCAAGCAAACGAAAATAAAGTGCCTAACAAAAACCTTGTAAATGTGCAAAACTTCAAGGTAGCAGCACAAGGAATAATGATAAAAGCAGTTATTGAGGTTTTTAAAAGTCGATACGATGATATAATGTCCGGTACATTTGAGGGTGGATTGTTAGAGGCGTCTACTGCAAGAGATTTAGAGAAGATATTAAAAGGAATATCTAGGGAATATTGTTATAGTGATAATGAAGTTATTACATTAGAGTTAGTTGGAGATCGAGTAATTAGTGATCTTTTAGATTTATTTGTAGATGCTGTTGTTAATATAGATACAAAGCCGAAAACAAGATTAAAGAAAGAAAAACTTTTCCACCTAATCTCAGAGAATTTTAGACATATTCAATCTCTTGACAGCGATGGACTTCCTAATATAAAATTTGAAGAATTATCATTATATAACCGATTAATTTTAATTACTGATTTTATATCAGGTATGACCGACTCTTATGCTGTAAGTTTGCATCAAAAGCTACTAGGTGTCAAACTACCTTAATAAATTTTAATGATTAGGAATGGGTGAATTATTATGGATTCAAACACAACAATAAAATCAGAAATATTTAATTTGTTGCGGGATTATCCACTTTCCATAAGTTTCATTAAAAATCTTTCTGAGATTGGTGAATTGTTATTTTTCGGTGGGTCTATTAGAGATTATTACCTTTATAATGAGTACAGAAATATGCCAAGAGATTTTGATATTGCAGTAAAACTTAATCAAAATAATGAATCATTATTTGAATCAATTATAGAAAATCAATTGTATAGTAAAAATCGTTTTGGTGGCTATAAGGTCAAGATCGAAAATATTGAATTTGATATATGGAAACTTGAAAACACATGGGCCTTTAAAGAAAAAAAATTAATAGCTGGAGAAAGAAATCTTGCTAAATCTGTCTTCCTGAGTGTAGATGGTATAGTGTATAACTTTAATCATGATACTTTATATGCTGATGAATTAAGATGGTCGATGGAAAATAAATTGATTAATATAGTCCTAAAAGATAATCCACAAAAAGAGTTAAATTTGTTAAGAGCATTGTTGTTTAAAAAGAAGTATAATTATGAATTTTCTTCAGACTTAAAAGAAGAATATAAAAAATCAATTAGTCTATATAAAAATTTTCATGAAAAACTGCACAAACTTCAAATTTCTCATTATAAGAATGAATATTTAACTCGGAAAGATGTTCGTGAAGAACTGGAGAGTATTTATTCTTAATATTTATAAAATAAAGAAATTCTAAGTTTATTACTAATAACTCAAAAAGCATCCCACAAATAATTTTGTGGGATGCTTTTTTAATATTTACTTCTCAATCTTCTCCCCAAAAGCCTCCGGAATCATCGTAAAGCCTTCAATCACCGTATCTTCCTCAACTTCAATCATGAGGTACCGTTTACCGCTAAGCTGCACTTGTTTTACGTATCTTAGATCTTGGGGACTAATCGAGATTTTAGCTACCTTCGTGTCAATTTTAATAGACTTCGAGTTGTATTTCGGTACAACACTGCTTGCTTTTATTTCATACTTATCATCATCAATGACTTTTTGGAAAGCTGACTCAACCTTTTCCACATTGATATCTTCAACACCGCTCGCTTTCAATACGCGTTCAACGTCCTTGGAGTCTAATCGTGGATGTTCTTCCTCTTCGTTCTCTTCAATCATCCGGTTGATTTCTTCATACACATTGGATAGGGTAGACGTGTTTAATTGATCTTGTGTGACGTCTTTAATGATTTCTTCAAACACGATCTTATCGTCTTTTGCTGTCATGATTTCCTCGCCATTTAAAACGTCCACGATGAACTCATAATCAGGCTCATGAACTTTACCTGCTGAATACAAGATATGGTTCACGTCTGCTGCATTATCACTGAAACAAGGGAAGAGGAATCCTCCGATCGGCGCGTTCAGGTTAATAACAGGATCGACCACGAAATTGTACTTGAACTCTTTTTCCACATAATCAAAGAGCAGTTCTTTCTTCGGTTCTTGTGTATTATTTATGCTGCACAAAATAAAGGGGAAGGAGTAGACAGCATCACGTTCACTAATCTCAGCCTCATCATTTTTGCGTTTCGTCGGCTTATAGTATTCTCCCTTAATAAAGGTAATCACGATATCCTTTTCGTACTGACGGTTTAGTAGCATTTTCCCTACCATTTGAAGCATGCGTTCTTTCCAGTCTTCTGTATCGCTGGCAAGTAACCCCTGGTGCAAAATAAGCTGGCTATTGTTTTCAGCATTTCTATTAAACTTTAATTCAAATAACTTTTCATCGAGATTTCCACCAAGCAATTTTTTAAAGTTATTGAAAAAGAGCTCTTGTTGTTCAGCATCTAGCATCTCGAAAGGCTGACTCACGTGATGGTAGATCTCGCTGGATTCTTTCGTAATATACACATTAAAGATGCTAGAAATCTTCAATAGGTCGTTCTCTTTCTTGAACTGTTTTCGTATTTGAGCGATATCTTTTTTGTTCATGCTTGTATACACTCCTAAGTTGTTGCGATTTTAAGTCGACACTCTCTATATGTCTAACAGGGAAGTATTCTTTATTTTAACATTCAGAAGTAGTGAAGTGTGAAGGTGAAGTTTTTGTTGGTTCATGGATTGATTGCCTTAAAAGTTTAACAGCTTTTTTAATTTAACAACATCAACTCGTTGCAGGGTATAACCTGTACTCGTTTCGTCGGCATACATAATCATGCCACTATCACTTTCTTTTCGTAACCAAAGTAAATAGCTTTCCTTTTTACCGTTTGAATCAACAAAAGTCATCTCTAAATTATTTTTTGACACATTTAAAATTCCAGGTATTCTTTCAGCAGACTGTACTGCATCTCTAGCAATTCTAATGGCCTTGTCATTTTTAAAAGTCTTCTTCACTTCGCCTGTAATGATAAGCGTCTCTTTTGTATCCTGCTTTATGAGGTTTGGAGCTGTCTCTTTACTTTCCGAATATATGCTGCACCCAGCAAACAAGATACAACAGGTAATTAAAAACACGCTAAGTAATGACTTCTTCATTTCACACCCCTAAAATATCCCTTTTATAGTAAGTCGCTTCATATTCTTAAAAGGTTTCAGGGTACTTTGTAAACATAAAAAACCCCATATCGCATAGCGGTTAAGCCGATACGATACAGGGTCTCTATTACTAAAGAATTCTTTTCTTAATACGTGCTACAAGTGGAACCACGACAAGTCCAGCAAATCCAACTTGCAGAACGTTTCCTGGAATGGATCCAAACGGTACGATCCAGTTGCTGTAGAGCACCACTTCTGCAAAATAATAGCCTACCACTTTAATCAGCATAGCTACCACAACTGCCATTGAGTAGACGAGTACTCGTTTACCTGGGACTTTTTCCGCTATAACGCCCGCTACATAGCCCATTGCACCAACAATGATAAATGTGAACGGAGCCCAAATGGTATAACCAGATAGAAGATCGAATAAGCCCATGCCAAAGGCTCCCGCAATAGCACCTGTTCTTCTGCCGAAAACAAAAGCCGCTACGAATAGAGGAATGTTACCTAAGTGGATAAGTCCGCCGTTTCCTGCAATCGGAAGCTTAATGTTGATGAACATCGTTGCAACTAGAGTCAGTGCCACGAATAGTGCGCTAATAACTAAAGCTCTTGTTTTCGTACTTTGTGTATGTGTGTATGTTGTATTCACGCAATTACCTCTTTCATTTATATTGGATCTAGATACGCGTTGTATCTATTGAATGCGCTTTTCTTACTTATCCATTATATCTGTCCAAGGTACTTGAGAAAATAGTAAATTATGAAAATTTTTACCCAGTAACCATAAAAAGAGTCTTTTATTCGATTTAATTCGAACAAAAGACAATTACATTACTTTTTAAATCAACTTAAGAACTTGGTAAAACGGTTTTGATTCTTTCTTTGTTCTTGTTTTATTTCATCTAAGTCAGTCTTAATAATTTCTAGCTTCTGAAACAAAAGATGAAGATTTTCTGTAATCTTTTCAAGTTCTTTCGTGATTTCAACCGTCTCAGAATTTTCCTTATCTGATGAAACTTTTTGAGTGGGTTGTTGTTTCATCCTATCAGTTACTGAATGCATGAGCGTTTCATTTTTTAAAAGGGAAGTGGCTAGTTGCATCATTGAATTTAAATCCAGTGGATTATCGCTCTTAAATAAATTAGTAGCCAAATTAAGTTTAGGATCTTGCTTATCATTTTTATTTTCGGTCATTCTATCACCACCTTTATGCTCGAATCATGTACAGAAAAATCTAGAAGATTATTAAATAGCATGATAATCTTCTAGATTTCCATAATCGATATTTAAGTTAGATCAACAGCAGTTTTTTTAAACAGCACAAGCGTCAGATAAAGCGTCGCGAGCTACATCAATTTGAGTCGCATCAATGCCAAACAATTGAGCGACAACAATTGCAAGTGTTAACAAAATATAAAGCAAAAGTACGCCCACCTGACAAAGGAGACCTTCCAGAAAACCTGTTGGAGGAGTAATCGGCATGTTAATTCACCCCTTTCTATAGCAGTTTTATAAGGGGCCCCTTATACTTACATTCTATGCAGTTGAAATGGACAAGCATAAACCCCTGTCACACAAAGCAAAAAAAACGGCTGTCCCATTTTGTTCTCGATTTTATTAAGAGTTTTTAATGTGTTTTTGGTAGTTTAGAACAAAAACCAACCTAGTTATTTCGAAAGTTATAATAAAGGATAAGTGTATAGTTTAAGTTCGTATCGCTACGTGATATGACATGAAATAAATGGTATTATATAAGTAGAATAGGAGGTCCGATATGCGACGTGATATACAACCGAATGAACGAGCTTTCTCCTCCAAGGAAGTTGCAGAAGAAGTAGGGATTGCAACACCGACAGTGCGTAAGTATGGCCAAATTCTAGAACGTAATGGATACGAGTTTTTAAAGGATGGAGATCGCCGTATCTTTGTTCAATCTGACATCGAATCACTCATAGCGCTACGCGATACAGACAAACCATTAGACGATACAGCTAAAGATCTCGTAGTTCAACAAAAAGACAGACTGAAAGAAACGAACCAAACGGACGTAGCGCTACCCGATACATATGAGAATCTTCCACAAGATCCGAACCAATTAAGAGAAGTCTTAATGTTGTTAGCTAATGAATTAGCAGCGACGCGCGAGATGAATGCCCAGCTGACAAACGATATGTCAGAACTTAAAGTAACCGTTTCAAGACTTCAGCAAGACCATCATGCGATCAGTGCCAATGTTGGAAACGCCGCTCAGAAAACGAACGCTAAGATTGAGAAGCTGACCAATCAACAGAAAGAACAATACGAAGCATTGCTAGAACAGGAAAAAGAGAAAAGTGAACTTCTGCAGCAGGAAATTCAAAAGTTAAGAGAAGAACAGATCAAAGAATGGCGTCTACAGAACGATTTTAATAGACGATTAGAAATCGTGGTACAAAGCCGACCGAAGAGCAAATGGGAAGCCATTCTTTCTTTATTTAGAAAGTAAGTTCGTATGTATCGGGGGGCGATACGGTTAACCGTTACCAAGCTCTATTTGTATAGATATATTGTGACCCGATATGGATTTTATAACGATACATGATACAATCCTCAAAAACTAATCGTCATATTTCTACAATTTCCCGAGAAATATCTACAAAAACAGCATACATATTAGGCCTTGGAAATTAGAGTTTAAGAACTTATGACAAAACCAGAAAGAGCAATCACGGTGCACTGTATAGGGTGCATCTTTTTTATTTACTTACTAATATCGAAACTTCTCTTTTTTTGTAAAAAAACAAGGAATATCGTCTGTCTGATGAGAATATTTAAAGGAAAGAAAAAATTAAATAATGTAGAGACAGAAATGTTAGAGGGGAGTCTATCATGAACGCTAGAAATGAAAAGACATTTGAATATCATCCTCATCTTAGAGAGGTTATCGCGAACGTAGAAAAAGTTATGGTAGGTAAGAAAAAGGTTACAGAGTTAACGCTTGTTTCGTTATTAGCAGGGGGACATGTTTTACTTGAAGACGTACCAGGAGTAGGGAAGACGATGATGGTGCGATCCATCGCAAAATCTCTGGGCCTGACCTTTAACCGCATCCAGTTCACACCAGATCTATTGCCGTCTGATATGACGGGGGTATCCATATATAACCAAAAAGATATGAGTTTTGAATTCAGACCAGGTCCTCTCGTTGGAAACATTATTCTAGCTGATGAGATCAACCGTACATCACCTAAGACACAATCTGCTCTTCTTGAATCGATGGAAGAAATGAGCATGACGGTTGATGGGCAGACTCACATATTGCCCGATCCATTCTTAGTTATGGCCACCCAAAACCCAATCGAGTACGAAGGAACTTATCCACTTCCAGAAGCACAGCTTGATCGTTTCTTAATGAAGCTGACGATGGGGTATCCGACTCCTGAGGAAGAGTTTAATGTACTGAACGTAATCGGAAACGAACACCCAATCCACCTACTTAAACCAGCCATCTCACCTGAAGAGATCTCAGAACTGAAAACGGCCGTGAAGAACATCTATGTATCGGATTCGATCAAGCGATATATCGTCGATCTGATCAACCGTACACGTAACCATAAATCCATTGCGCTCGGCGTTAGTCCGCGTGGATCGCTCGCGTTATTAAAAGCAGCACAGGCTTTTGCAATGCTCATGAACCGTGATTTTGTTATCCCTGATGATGTGAAATACTTAGCACCGTATGTTCTTGTCCATCGTGTGCTATTAAAACCTGAAGCTCGTTTTGAAGGGGTCTCAGCTGAAGAAGTGATCAATGAGCTTTTGGCCCGCGTGCCTGCACCTATTCATAAGGAACAGCATGCGTAATGAAAGCATTTCTCCATAAATTTCGGGAGCGGTATAAAACACCGATCGGGTTTTCAGGGATCATCTTCTTACTACTTGTTACGTTCTCTTTTGCCATGTTTCAAGGAGGATTCGTAAGCTGGTTTTTGTTTTACAGCGTACTTCCGCTCGTTCTTTATTCCATTACGATGGCTTTCTATCCGATTCAGCGGTTGAAGGTTGAGCGATTTATCTCTAAAAACAAACTGATGGCAGGCGAAGAAGTAGAAGTCACGATCGTCATCAAACGAAGAAGCAACTTTCCGCTTTTTTACGTTGTATTAGAGGACGTCCTGCCAGAGGTACTGCTTCGTGAAACGCGATATGAGGGCAATACGCATCAGATCCAGTCTCGTATTCTGTTGTTTCCGTTGTTCCGCAGGCATCTGGAATATTCGTATACCATTAATCCGGCACCGCGCGGATTGTTTAAATTCGATCAGATTCAAATCAGTACAGGGGACATCTTTGGCTTTGTCTTAAAGAGTACGAGTGTCTCCGTTCAAGATCAGATCTTTGTATATCCTCAATATCAAGATATTGAGCGGTGGGAAGCAGGAAAGATGCTTCAATCTGGTATGAAAAAAGTCGGGAAGCGTTCGTTTACCGACTATACATCGACCGTCAGTGTTCGTGATTATGTGGCTGGCGACCGAATGAACTGGCTGCACTGGAAAGCGAGTGCCAGGTCGAACAAGCTGCTGACAAAGGTGTTCGAACAACAGCGGAACGATGATTTTGTGATCGTGCTCGATCATTGTGAAAAGAGCTACGGCACGCATGATTGGTTGTTTGAACGCGGCGTTTCACTTGCGGCATCCATCGTTCACTATGCGATCTCAAAGGGTGGTTCTATCGGCTATCATCCGTTGTCAGGAAAAGAAATACCGATGAATATTGGGGTCGAACAAGAGTGGAGGATTTTTCACGAACTAGCAAAAGTAAAATCAGACGTGAAGCTTCCATTTGAAGAACGGTTGAAGCAGGAATACATGGCAGGTTATATGGAAGGAAAGACGGCGCTTATTATATCGCCGAACCTTTCTGAATACACGATGAAAACACTCGAGCTCATCGCATCGAGACAGCAAACGAACGTAATCTTCTTTTACTTAGCGCTTGATTCTAAACTTAAGAGTCAAGAACTCACGTATATCTCTCGAATCAGACAGTTCGGTGTACCTGTAACACCGATCATTGGTACTGACTTTAACGAAGCGCTGAAGGCAGGTGGCACGTATGCCTCAATCTAATCAGCAACAAGCGTCAACGCTACACGTCTTAGTTCTGTACGGCTTAGGCTTTCTTCTTTTATGGGAGTGGTTAAGACCGCTTAAAGAGCTTACGACGACGAACGATATCCAGATTTTTGTGATGTACACGCTCTTTTTGTTTATCGTCACTTATTTTCAGCTTCCGTTCTGGATCTCATTTCCGGTGAAGTTGGGAGCGATGTTATATGCGCTTCATTCGCTATACTTTTTTGATGTCTTTTTATCGTTTAAGTGGGTGCCATTCTTAATCGAAGACATTCAATATAATCTTGGATTGTTTTCAGACCAGAACTGGGATGAGATGACGTCGCTCTCTCGGAGTTTATTGTTTTTTATTTTACTCTGGCTCGTCAGTTATTTGATGCATTATTGGCTCGTCCAAACACGCAGAATCTTCCTGTTCTTCTTGATCACAGTCATCTATATTTCGATACTGGATACATTTACGGTGTATGATGGGAAGTTCGCTATCATCCGTACGGTTTTCATCGGACTGATCTTGGTCGGTATCTTACGTATGATGAAGATTATTGAAACACAAGGCTTCTCACTTTTAAAAGGAAAGTTCCCTGTTCTTTGGGTTGCACCACTATCTGGAGTTATCGCGTTGTCGTCAGCTCTAGGGTATGTGGCACCAAAAGCATCTCCTATGTGGCCAGATCCTGTTCCGTTCATCCAGAACATGTCAGGAAAAGACGGAGAAGAAGGACTAGGAAAAGGAGCTGGGATCGCAAAGATTGGTTATGGTGAAAACGACAGTCAACTTGGTGGGCCGTTTGAATTCGACTATACGCCAATCTTCACCGCTTATGATAATGGCAGGCATTATTGGCGGATAGAAACGAAGGAATTCTATACCGGTAAAGGGTGGGAGAATGTGATCCCGACTCAGGCGATCGCTTTAGAAGCAGATAATCCTTCCGCTGATACGAATTACACGCGTATCTGGGAAGAAGGATTAGAAATGAAAGACCATAAAGCACGTATTGAAGCGGAAAAAAGAAAAGAATATTCATTTTTAATGATTCCAGGTAAGCTGATCAACATTGAAACAGAATCGGATATCAACTATCAGTTAGATGGTGTAAACGGAAAAATTTCTTCCTTTAAAGGTGGAAAAGAAGAGAAGCTTTCAAAATACGAGATGGATTACCAGCTGCCTGTTATTAAAGAAGAGCAGTTAAAGGCTTCAACAAATCAATACCCAGAAGCTATAAGTGAAAATTACCTGCAGCTTCCAAGTACCTTACCAGAAAGGGTAAAAAATTTAGCTCGCAACGTAACAGCAAACCAACCAACGGTCTACGATAAAGTTAAAACGGTGGAAGGTTATTTTGCTAAAAACGCCTACGGCTACAACACGATTGAAGTTGCGGTTCCAAAGCGCGATGAAGATTACGTCGATCAATTTTTATTTGAAACGAAAAAAGGGTATTGCGATAACTTTTCCACGTCGATGGTCGTGATGTTACGTTCTGTTGGCATACCTGCTCGTTGGGTAAAAGGCTTCACTCCTGGAACCTTTGAAGCACTTGGTGATGATGGTCTTCGTGAATATACCGTTACAAACGCAAACGCCCACTCTTGGGTAGAAGTGTATTTTTCAGGAATCGGATGGGTTCCTTTCGAGCCGACGCGTGGATTTGATAATCCATTCGAGCCAGAGAGCGAAGAAACAGATTCCACACCAGCTGCACCGGTTCCAACTCAGCCGGACAAGCCTGAAAAAGACGTAACGAAGGACGATAAAGCTGCTTCTGGAGAAAAAACAGGTTCAAATTCAATTTTGAAATCAGTAGGAACATTAGCTGTTATCTTATTAATCAGCTTGGTTGTGATCGCGGGGCTCGCTTATCTGTCCCGGAGAAAATGGCTTCGTCAGTACACGATCTGGCGCTATAAACACAAAAAAGGCGCTGATAGCTTTGAAGAAGCATTCGAACGCTTGATGTGGCTGTTAAAGGTATATGGCATAAAAAGAAGACCTGCTTTTACTTTGAGAGAGTATGCTCTGTATGTTGACAGAGAGCTTGATTCAAAGGACATGAGGATCCTCGCTAAAGCTTATGAAGGCGTGCAATTCAGTCCGAAAAAGCAGTCAGATCTGTGGAATGATTTTCATAAAGAATTGTGGGAAAATTTAATTAAAAGAATCCGCCCTTGACCGCTATAACAGGCATTGTTAGAATGTCTTTAAGATTATAGTGTCAGATATTATTCTCCTTCGTATATCCTCGATAATAAGGTTCGAGAGTCTCTACCGGGTTGCCGAAAATGACCTGACTATGAAGGCAGGATTCTTTATAGCTACATTTTAAGGAATTCTGCCTTTGTTTTTGTATGTGGAAAACAAGGGTTGAATTCTTTTTGTTTTATAAAGAAAGTGTAAAGATAGACAAGCTGACGGATACTATAGCTGATAATAATAGATGGGGTGAAGTACATGAGCGTAACGAATGATTTGCACGTAATGAGTGAAATGATCGTTGTGTTAGATTTCGGTGGACAATATAATCAGTTGATTGCACGTCGTATCCGTGACTTAGGAGTATACAGTGAATTACATCCGCACACGACAACGGCGGAAGATATAAAGAAAATGAATCCAAAAGGAATCATCTTCTCTGGTGGACCTAACTCTGTTTATGCAGAAGGAGCACCTGCTTGTGATCCAGCCATTTTTGATCTGGATATCCCAGTGCTTGGTATCTGCTATGGTATGCAGTTGATGAGCTACCACTTCGGCGGTAAAGTAGAGCGCGCGAGCCACCGTGAGTACGGTAAAGCAGAGATCACAGTAACAAACATGAACAAGCTCTATGAAAAGCTTCCAGAACAACAAGTAGTTTGGATGAGCCATAGTGACTTAGTTGTTGCACCACCAGAAGGTTTTGTAACGGATGCAACAAGTCTTTCTTGCCCTGTAGCGGCGATGAGTGATGTATCTCGTAAACTTTACGGCGTACAATTCCACCCAGAAGTTCGTCATTCAGAGTACGGTATCGAGTTTCTTGATAACTTCGTAAAATCTGTTTGTGAATGTGAAGGCAACTGGACAATGGAAAACTGGATCGAAGACGAAATTCAAAAGATCCGTGACGTTGTTGGCGACAAAAAAGTCATCTGCGCGATGTCAGGTGGCGTTGACTCATCTGTTGTTGCCGTACTTGTTCATAAAGCGATCGGTGACCAATTAACATGTATCTTCGTTGATCACGGACTTCTTCGTAAAGATGAAGCAGATCAAGTTATGAAAACGTTCAGCGAAGGATTCAATATTAACATCATCAAAGTCGATGCGAAAGAACGTTTCTTGAGCAAGCTTGAAGGTGTTTCTGATCCTGAGAAGAAGCGTAAGATCATCGGTAACGAGTTCATCTACGTATTTGATGAAGAAGCATCAAACCTTCAAGGCATCGAATTCCTTGCACAAGGTACGCTTTACACAGATATTGTAGAGAGCGGTACAGCTACTGCACAAACCATCAAGTCTCACCATAACGTTGGCGGACTTCCTGAAGACATGCAGTTCAAATTGATCGAGCCTCTTAACACACTCTTTAAAGATGAAGTGCGTAAAGTAGGTACAGAGCTTGGCATTCCTGAACACATCGTTTGGCGCCAGCCGTTCCCAGGCCCTGGTCTAGGAATCCGTGTACTTGGTGCGATTACAGAAGAAAAATTAGAGATCGTTCGTGAGTCTGATTTCATTCTTCGCGAAGAGATCGCAAAAGCAGGCTTAGAGCGTGAAGTGTGGCAATATTTCACTGTCCTACCTGACATCCGTAGTGTTGGTGTTATGGGTGACGCTCGTACGTACGATTACACGATCGGTATCCGTGCCGTAACATCAATCGATGGAATGACTTCTGACTGGGCACGTATCCCTTGGGACGTTCTTGAAAAGATCTCTACTCGTATCGTAAACGAAGTCGATCACATCAACCGCGTGGTGTACGATATTACGTCTAAGCCACCAGCAACGATCGAGTGGGAATAGGTTTGAAAGCGAAAAACACGAACGATTATCGTAAAATAACATAAAATCATTCGTAAAAACGCTTGACGTACGACAAAGTTCGACCTATACTACAGAAGTAATTAAAAATTAAATGTATTTCCTACGTATAAATTCGGGGATATGGCCCGAAAGTTTCTACCAGACTGCCGTAAATGGTCTGACTACGAAGGATTTTTGAAACATGGCGCACATGCTCTCTTTGCATAGTCCTCGTTTCATTAACTCTTACGTATTCAGACCCAAGGGCTTGTCCCTTGGGTCTTTTTGTTTGAACATAGCTGTTTTTGGAAGTAGTTGATTTCCGCTCCAGGTGCTTCGCTTTCCGTGGGGCAGGCGGTGAGCCACTTGCCGCTTTGCGCCATTAAGTGTCTCACCTGACCGCTTGTCCCACAGGAGTCTCGCACCTTACGCTACAATCAACTAGTCAATGAAGAACAGGTCAAACACCTCGAGTCATGAGCGACTTTTAAAGAGAAGCTTTATACGTAGACAGGGTATAGGGGGATATATAGATGGAAAAGTATTTTGGTTTCAAGGAGTTCAACACTTCTTACAAAAAAGAAGCAACAGCGGGATTAACAACGTTCCTTGCGATGGCTTACATTTTATTCGTTAACCCATCCGTACTAGGCGATGCGGGCATGGATAAAGGTGCCGTGTTCACGGCAACTGCACTTGCAGCGGCCCTAGGAACACTTTTCATGGGGATCGTAGCGAAGTATCCGATCGCACTTGCTCCAGGTATGGGACTTAACGCTTTCTTCGCATATTCCGTAGTCTTAGTCATGGATATCCCGTGGCAAACAGCACTTGCTGGCGTATTGATGTCTGGAATTATCTTTATTTTTATTACATTATTTAAAATTCGTGAAACCATCATAAACGCAATCCCAGAAGATCTGAAATTTGCTGCAGCATCCGGTATCGGACTGTTCATCGCATTTATCGGATTGAAAAACGCAGGAATCGTCGCACCGAGCGAAGCAACACTTGTTTCCCTTGGCGATTTAACAAAAGGACCAACTTTACTTGCTATCTTTGGTTTTATCATTACGATTTTAATGATGATTCGAAACGTTCGTGGAGGCATCTTCTACGGAATGGTGATTACAGCTGTAGTTGGTATCTTTGCTGGATTGATCAATAAGCCAGATCAAATCGTAGGAGCGATTCCAAGCCTTGCACCAACATTCGGACAAGCGTTCTCTCACTTTGATCAAATTTTCACAGTAGATATGATGATCGTTGTTCTAACATTCTTTATCGTTGATTTCTTTGATACAGCAGGAACATTGATGGCAGTTGCATCACAAGCTGGAATCATGAAAGACAATAAGCTCCCTCGTGCAGGTAAAGCGTTGCTTGCCGATTCATCCGCGATCGCAGTTGGTGCGATCCTTGGAACATCTTCAACAACAGCTTACATCGAATCTGCTTCAGGTGTAGCAGCGGGTGGACGTACAGGATTCACATCTGTTGTTACGGGTGGATTGTTCTTACTAGCTCTTTTCTTCTCACCATTATTAGTTGTCGTAACACCATCTGTAACAGCACCAGCACTGATCATCGTCGGCGTGCTAATGGTATCGGTACTAAGCAAGATCAAGTGGGACCGTTTAGAAATCGCAGTACCAGCATTCTTAACCCTAATCGCAATGCCGCTCACATACAGCATCGCAACAGGTATCGCATTAGGATTCGTTATGTACCCACTAACAATGACAGTAAAAGGACGTTTCAAAGAAGTTCACCCGATCATGTGGGTTCTCTTCATCGTCTTTATCAGCTATTTCGTATTCTTAGTCGAATAGACAAAAACATACGTAGGAATGTCCGTTTTCGGGCATTCCTTTTTTGTATGATCAGGAAAACAAATAAAAAAGATAGCCGATAACTTTAAGGAAGAGAGATGCAAAAAATAAGTTTCTTCATTATAATAGTGTGCAGAATGTAGATTAAGGGAGAAGTGGGAAATGGAAGCAATGTGGAGCGTGTGGTTTTTTGTAGTAGGAGCCGTCTTAGCATCGTTCGGCGGAGTGATCGGCTACCGTCTGCCAAAGGGAATGAAGGTAATAGGTGTAGAACGTTCACAATGTGACCATTGCGAAAGGCAGCTAAAATGGTACGAGCTGTTTCCCATCGTTTCATTTGTAGCTGCGGGCGCAAAGTGTAAAACATGTAAGAAGCGGATTCCCCTTTTATATACGATGGTGGAGCTCGCAACAGGTGCTCTTTATAGTTTTTCATACATAAAATACGGGTTCTCTATCGAATTGTTGTTAGCCTGTTCACTCGTTTTATTATGCGCCATCATTACCGTTTCTGATTTGTTGTACTTCATCATCTCGGACAAAGTGCTGATCGTGTTTTTCGTGTGGTTCCTAGCGTTACAAGTAATCTTTGAACCTAGAGGCTGGGTAGACGCTGCCGTAGGAAGTCTGCTCGGGTTTTTATTTTTATTGTTGTTAGCCGTTCTCTCAAAAGGCGGAATCGGCGGTGGAGATATTAAGCTAATGGGGGTATTAGGACTCGTACTCGGGTTCCAAGGAGCTTATCTGACACTGATGGTCGCGTCAATCGTCGGGGTATTAGTCGCAATCGTAGGGTTAGTGACGAAAAAATATAACCGTAAGACCGCGATCCCGTTCGGACCTTATTTAGCGGTCGGCGCGTTAGTGACGTTTTATTATAGTGAAGAGTTGTTGGGGTTGATCTTTTGACCTCAACTTTTTTTATGTTGGAACTTTGATTTGGGTTGAGCGTATGTAGGATATGAAAATTAGAGTAGTTTGAAGGTTAATGAAGATTACGAATACATATAAAAGGGGATTCATTTAGGAGGTATCGTTGCAAGTGTGGTTAATTATTTTTACGAATATACTAGCGTTCATTTTAGCATTAATATTTGGAATAGGTTATTACAAGAAGAAAAAGAAAGAAAAAGTGAGTCAAATTCGAGCTGAACTCTGGGGAACTGCTGTCTTTATAGGAGTTATGATTTTTTTTAATGGGGTAATTCTGTACGTGAACTATTTAGAGGAGCAAAGAGTAAAAGCTGCATATACACAAATGGAAAAAAACAATGAAGAAAGAGGAAAGGAAGAAGAAGAGTCTTTTGCTAACCTGGAATTATCACTTAAAACTGATAAAAATAAGGGCCCAGATACTCATTATATTTATGTAGCTAATTTTAATAAAAAGGTATCATTTCATGGAAAGGTCTATATAAAAACCATCATCAATAATAAAATAGTTGACGGGGAATACACAACTAAAAAAATTACTTTAAAACCAGGGGAAAAGAAACAAATAGATCAATTTGATGGGACAAGTCTGTACGATTCATATTCCTGGGAGTGGAAAGGTGAACTTAATTAAATTGAAGTTTTAAAAAGGTGAGGACAAAAATGGATAATGACTATTTAAGTGGTGTGTTCTGGTTTAACATAGGAGCTTTTGCATTTGGACTTATTTTAGCCATTAGCTCATTCGTTCACTATAAAAAGTTAGGTAGAAGGAGAACAGGTGTTTATTGGGCGATTGGCTGTATTGCGACATGTTTACTAGCGATGAATGGAATTATGAAGGTTGCAGATATAATGGATGAACACACGAAGAATCAAGCATTTGAAACACTTGAAGAAAGATATGAAAATCGGGGAGATCAGGACAACGAATCTTATGACAACTTGGAGGTTGTTGTTATCACTGAGAAGGGTAGATGGTCTTCATCTTATAAAATCTATGTAGCAAATTTCAACAAGCAGTATACATATAATGGGAAAATTGAAATTACGGTTAAGAACAGGCAAAACAAAAAGGTTTTTAAACATGTTACTGAAACCGTTACTTTAAAGCCTGGAGAGAAAAAAAAGCTTAAAAATACGAATTATGATACCACGCACTATAGTTATTCGTGGAGATGGCTAGGGAAGTTAAAGAAATAGAGAAAAGAATTTTTAAAACACCAAACGTTGATTTAGGTGTTTTTTTATTTTAATTCTTTTTACCTAAGAGAATTTATCTACTTCTGATCGTTAAAAGCGCTTATTTAGTGATTTGCAGGTTTATATTTTTAATATTAGAGGAAAAAAACAAATGTAAAATTGGATATTTATGTATATATAACGTGAGGATATTCCTAGTATGGATTTTTCGGGGAGGTGTCGGAAAAAGTCGAACATTGCAAAAGGTAGTAAGAAGGTTGTGGATAAGTTCGATAAACCTTTATATAGCAAGGAATTAGAAGGTTGACGACCTTAGAAATTCTGTGATAGTTTTGGCATAGAAAAATTTTAAAAGATTTTACATAACTAATAGATTTTGTTTTAATTTGATTTTTGTAGAAAATGAGTATCAGGACAATAAATGATAAATGAGAAAGATCTTCGGAATTATCATCATAAATAGTGAGTTGCTCTAGATTTTCAGACGAAATTATGTACACTCTATTTAACAAAAAAAGTATGTATAAACAGGAGAGGTATGGTATTAAATGAGTTTTAGAAACTTGAAAACATTATTGTTTCTATTCCTTTTACTAACTCTATTCACAGGATGCACCAACTCAGAAGAAGCGAACAAACCTGCAGACTCAAAAAAGGAAGAGAAGCAAGAAACTAAAAAAGAAAGTAAGCCTGAAACGAAAGAATCTGATAGTAAATTAAAAAAGGAAATCCCGCCAGCTCCTACTTCTATTAATGAGGTTTTTGCGTATCCAAACGGAAAATTTGCTGGAGAAGAAGTATATGATACTACGAGTGGTGTGAAAGAAGAGCTTTTAAAAGATATGCCTAAACTGGACGAGGACGCGAATGAAGAAACGCTAGATTTGTATTTCAACAACCTTGTAGCCCTATATTGGAATGGCTTTACAGATCCAGCTACTCTTGTTGACAAGTGGAAGTTGTATTCGTTCGGTAGCCCGGAAATTGAAGACCCTAAATTTCAATTTAAAGAAAATTATAATGTTGAAATTATATTAGATGCAAGTGGTTCTATGGCTAAGAAGGTGAAAGGTAAAACCCAAATGGAATTAGCCAAAGAAGCTATTGATAACTTCGTACAATCTTTACCAGATAAAGCAAACGTGGGATTGCGAGTATATGGCCATAAAGGGAGTGGATCCGACTCGGATAAAAAACTGTCTTGCGAGAGCTCAGATCTAGTCTATCCTATAGCATCTTATAATGCGACTGAGTTCGATAAAGCGCTGAATCAATTTCAACCTAAAGGATGGACGCCTATCACATTAGCGCTAGAAGAGGCACAAAAAGATTTATCGAAATATCCGGCAGATAAGAATAACAATATTATATTTCTAGTGAGTGACGGTATTGAAACATGTGAGGGTGATCCTGTTACAGCAGCTAAGAAATTAGTAGATTCTAATATTTCTCCAATCGTTAACGTTATCGGCTTTAATGTTGATGGGGAAGGACAAAAACAATTAAAAGACGTAGCTGCCGCAGCTGGTGGAATCTATACAGATATTAACGATCAAACTCAATTAAAGGAAGAATTTAAGCGAGTTGAAGAAATAGCAAAACGTTGGGAACAGTGGAAGAAAGATTCTCTTAGAGAAGCGGATGCCATAAAAGTAGAGCGTTATTTTGAGGCTCTTGGTTTTACTAATGAATGGGAAAGTAAAAAAACGAAGCTATCTAATAATATTAGTGGCTCAATTACCTATCTTTCGAATGAAGATTATATAACGAGAGAGCAAAGAGAGATTTTAAAAGATAAAGAAGAGAAACTAAATGAGTTTATTGAGAAGTCAGGTTTAGAAGTAGAAAATTATTTAAATTCCATGAACGAAAAAACGTTTGAACAAATGAAGCAGGATATAAACGAGAAATACAAACTTAATTAGAGAATATTAGCTAGGGGGAATTTGATGTCAAAAAGTGAAAAGAAATGGCGTCGTTTCTATATGATGATGTACATCTTTATTTATGGTATATATGTTCCTTATAATCTTTTCATGTGGTTAGGTGGAAATGAAGGGTTTCCGTATGCGATGTTGGGTATAGCTTTAGGTCTGCCTATGATGAAGAAGAATCATATAAACAGCATTCGTGAAAAGGAACAAAATGTATAGTTGGACAAATATCGATCTTACTGGGAACTTTTTCAAATGAAGTGCGTAATATTTTTTTAAATATAATAATGTCGTGTGAGTGAGATGGAAACCCCATCTCTTTCTTTTTGAAAAATAATCAAAGGAGATTATTCAATGAAAAACAAAATAACCAGTTTTCTTCTGATGCTAATGGTTTTGGCGCTAACCGCCTGCACATCAGACCAAAAACTTTCTTCCAAACCTGTACAAGAAGCGAAAAAAGACAAGTATACAACGCTCGCTGAGGAAGCAAACAAAGAGGACAAATTAGAGAAACTAGAACTACTTCCATATGCAGAAAAAGTGGAGGCGACGTTATCTAGCCCTAAGTACAAGGAGTTTACTGCAAACTCAACGGTCCTCATTAAAGGTAAGGCTAAAAAGTATAACAGCTTCAAGTCAGATCATGTATGGATCAAGGTAAGGAGTGATGAAGACGGGCCGAACGGTCGAGAATTCAGCTATTACGCTCCTTTAAATGAAGGTAAGTTTGAGCAAAGGGTTCAGCTGTTTAATGGAAAGGGAAATTATTCTGTCAAAGTAAGTGTGCCGAGTGATACGGCTGAAGATTACTATTACGATATTGCCTCATTTGATGTAGAGAACGTAAACCCTGAGATCAAGAGAGATGTTGCTTATACGAAGAACGCGTTTCAATATGATTTAAAGTTAAAAAATTCCATAAATGGGTATATGGAAAGAGATGGGTCTTTTGAGCTAGAGGGTGAGGTTGCTGATTCTAATGTGGAGCAGCTTATGGTTGAGCTTAAAAAAGAAAGTGAATCTACCAAAATTATGGTCCCAGTTGAGAATGGGGAATTCACGCAAAAAATTCCTCTTTATTATGGTGCAGGTGTTCATGAGGTTCAGATCATGACGCCTAAAGAAGGATCGACAGACTATTTTACGGATGCAGCTCACTTATATGTGAAGAATTTATCAAGTAAATCCTCTGAACCTGTGAAATACTCCACTGCTTACGAAGAAAAAGGCTTTAAGCTTGAGACGCCTGAAGTAGGCGGGGAGAAAGCGGATCTGACATACAAGATCAAAGGAAGAATTGAGCCTAAAGGTGAGGATGCAAACAAGACGAATGTCGTTTTCGTTCAGACAGAGAAAGACGATTTAAAAGCAATGTACGCGATCCCAGTTAAGAACAATAAATTTGAGGGAGATTTTTTCCTCCGTTTTGGACCTGGGAAGTACGATGTGTCCATAATGGCCCCAGATTTTCAAAAAACGAACGGATATATGCAATACTTTGTTGGTGTAGCAAATTTCACGGTTGAGAATACCAATACGAGTGATCAACGATTTACCTTGCCATCTAGAGGGATTCAGTCGGATGCTCCTGAGATTAAGAAATTAGCAGCACAACTAACAAAAAATAAGAAAACTGATAAAGAAAAAGCGCTAGCGGTTTATGAGTATGTAGCGAAAAATGTGAGCTATGACGTAGACAAGCTAAACTATCGAACATTTGAGTTTGACGACAGTGCGGTAAAAACGTTGGACGAGAAAGAAGGCGTTTGTCAGGACTTTGCGTATTTAGCGATTGCTCTTTTACGTGCAAGTGGTATGGAAGCGCAAATGGTAACAGGGTTTGCTGGTCAAAATCATGCGTGGGTGGAGACCAAGGTGGACGGGCGCTGGTTAACGATGGACCCAACATGGGGATCAGGTTACCTGCAGGATAACAAGTTCGTTCCAAAGTTTACGATGGAATACTTTGATCCAAAGCCAGCGGAGTTTCAGAAAACACATACGAAAAAAGAAATTGAGTTTTAATTTTAAAGAATGAGGTGCGATATGTCCAAAAAAGAAAAGCGATGGAGACGAGTTTATTTCCTTCTATATCTATTAATCTACGGGCTTGTCGCACCGTTAAGTTTGATTCTCTTTTTCATAGGAGAAGAATCATTTCCGTTCTTTATTATTCCAGTGGTCCTGGCACTGCCGGCTATGAAGCATAACCATATCCAGAAGATAAGAGAAAAAGAAGAGATGAGAGCTTAAGGAATGATGATCAAGGAAAAGGAGAGAAAAATGAATCGTTTATCTAGTGTAAGGTTATCTCTAATTTTATTATTTGTTCTTCTATTAACCGCATGCTCAACAGAAAAAACAGCATCGGATACTGATGAAAAGAACAAAGAACCTAAAAAAGAAACGGTTGAAAAAGCGCCTACTGATCCTGGAGAGATGGTGAAACAGGGTGCAGGTAAGTATAACGAGAAGGTAAAAGATCTTGAAGGTGATGCTCTTGATAAAGAGATTAACAGAATCACAAAGAACTATCCTAAAGGTATGAAGGCTGAGGAAGCCTATAACCGAATTGTTGCTGGGTTCGCTGCCAATCATCAGCCGGGGTTTCAGGAGTTAGAGGACTTTGACATTACGTTTGAAGAAGTAGAGGCGTATGAGAAGTATCAAGAAGAAAGTGAAGACGGAAAGGAAAAGAAGCAAGGTCCTCTTAATGTTGCCATTCTTTTAGATGCAAGTGGAAGTATGGCAGGAAAAGTTTCAGGAACAGATAAAATGACGGCGGCAAAAGAAGCATTGAAGAAGTTTGCAGGTGAATTGCCTGAAGACGCAAACGTCATGCTGCGCGTCTATGGACATAAAGGAAGCAACGCTGATAAAGATAAGAAGGTATCTTGTGAAAGTACGGAAGTTATGTACCCTCTAGGCGCATATAATGAAGGAACTTTCCAACAATCTCTCGCTAAATTCAAGCCAACCGGTTGGACACCGCTTGCAGCTTCCATTGAAGCGGCAGAAAAGGACCTTCAAGGGAAAGAAGGAAATAACGTCATATATATTGTGAGTGATGGGATTGAGACATGTGATGGAAATCCTGTAGAAGCGGCGAAAAAGTTACATGAGTCGAACATCAAGGCAGAAGTAAACATCATCGGATTTGATGTAGATAATGAAGGTCAGAAACAGCTAAAAGCAGTAGCAGAAGCGGGTGGAGGCGAATTCCAATCGGTTTCCTCTCAAAAAGAATTGTTTGATGAAGTCGATTCCAACTGGTCGAAGGCGATGCACAATACACGAATTAATTGGGATTCTTCTATGGATATTACGGATATCAACTGGAGTAGTTCAAACAAGTTTATGGACCTCGGCAAAATTTACACAAACTCAGTTATTGATAGCATAAGGGATGAGCAGTCTCTATTCCAAGACGTAAAGATGAATCTAAGAGATCAGGAAAAGCTTACAGATGAAGCAATAAATAAGTTGGATGAACTGATTCGGGAAAGAAATGAAAAACTCATGGAATATGCAAAAGAAAAACACGAGACTAAGAAGGAAGCTCTAACAGCAGAAAGAGATCGTGCTGTAAAGGTGATCCAAGAATATGCGGAGGAAGCTAGAACACAATAGGATATGTTTAGGATAAGCCCGATATTTTTATCGGGCCTTTTATTATGTTTAACAACCACACAAATAGAGAAAAATGAAGAGAGAGAAAGGCGGGACTCATACATGAGCTATGAAGATTTAGCATTACATACAGACAAGTACCAGATTAATATGATGTACGCCCATTGGAAAAACGGAACGCACAACAACATTCGCGTATTTGAAGCGTTTTTTCGAAAGAATCCGTTTAAAAGCGGTTATGCCGTATTCGCGGGACTTGAGCGGATCATTCGTTATTTGGAGCATCTTCATTTTACAGAGGAAGATATCGACTATTTAAGAACACAAGAAGAACACTATGAGGAACCTTTCTTGGAGGAGTTAAAGAACTTTAATTTTTCGGGAGAGTTATTCTCTGTAAAAGAAGGAACGGTCGTTTTTCCGAATGAGCCGTTAATTCGTATTAAATGTCGTGTGTTTGAAGCACACTTGTTAGAGACAGCACTTCTTAATTTTATGAACTACCAAACCTTGATCGCAACGAAAGCAGCCCGCATTCGCTATGTCACTCCTGATGATCAGTTGATGGAGTTTGGAACGCGCCGCGCCCAAGAAGCCGATGCCGCAATATGGGGTGCGCGTGCCGCATACATTGCAGGCTTTGATGCAACATCAAACATGCGTGCCGGAAAACTATTTGGTATTCCTACAAAAGGAACTCATGCGCACGCGTGGGTTCAAGATCACGATTCAGAAGAAGAGGCGTTTAAACGATTTGTTGAAGCACTTCCCAATCAAAGCGTTCTACTTGTAGATACGTATAATACATTAAAAAGTGGAATTCCTAACGCGATAGAAGTTGGGTTAAAGATGAAAGCGGCGGGTAAATCACTTAAAGGCATTCGTTTGGATAGCGGTGATCTCGCTTACCTATCCATTCAAGCTCGTAAAATGTTAGACAAAGCGGGCCTTACAGATGTTGAAATCGTAGCGAGTAACGACTTGGACGACGATGTGATTTCGGATTTAAAAGCACAAGGTGCAAAAATCACTTCCTGGGGAGTTGGTACGCAACTCATTACGGCATCTGATCAACCAGCGCTCGGAGGCGTTTATAAGGTTGTCGCTAAATATGAGGACGGAGAATTTGTACCCACGATTAAAATTTCATCTAATGTAGAGAAAATCACAACACCTGGATATAAAAAGGTCTACCGCATTATTAATTCAAAAGGAAAAGCGGAAGCGGATTACATAGCGATGGATGATGAGGTGCTTCCTGAAAAAGATTTAAAACTTTTTGATCCGGTGCACACATACAAAAGCAAAGTGGTTTCTTCTTTTACTGCCGAAGAATTGCTACAGCCTGTCTATATAGAAGGAAAGCTTGTATATGACCTTCCGAATCTAGAAGAAATCCGGCGCTATCATCAAGAACAGCTTGGTTTATTTTGGCCTCAGCATTTACGAAGATTGAATCCACAAGAGTATTTTGTCGATCTATCTGTTCAAGTATGGCAGACGAAAAACGACCTTTTAGAGAAGTATTCTTTATAGCGAGCAAACCTCTTTTCGACATGAAAAGAGGTTTTTTAATAAAATCTTAAAAAAAGCGTTGACGGTCGGCCATATCGCTGATATAGTAATAAACGTTGTTGCTTTTCTTACATAACGTTCGACAAAAACAAACATAAACTTTTAAAAAAGTTGTTGCTTCGTAAGAAGATATGTGGTAAGATAGTTTTTGTCGCTGCTTTAAGAGAGTGACGCGGTAAAAGAAAAAAGTTCTTTGAAAACTGAACAAAAGAAATAGGTAAGGAATTAAGAATTAATTCCGTCAGTTTTAAAATCGAGCAAGACAAACACTTTTATGGAGAGTTTGATCCTGGCTCAGGATGAACGCTGGCGGCGTGCCTAATACATGCAAGTCGAGCGAATGATGAGGAGCTTGCTCCTCTGATTTAGCGGCGGACGGGTGAGTAACACGTGGGTAATCTGCCTGTAAGACGGGGATAACTCCGGGAAACCGGGGCTAATACCGGATAATAAGAGAAGAAGCATTTCTTCTTTTTGAAAGT
>NZ_JBMULM010000009.1:0-58293 GCF_049537595.1 Fictibacillus nanhaiensis | reverse complement strand
GATGAGATTTCCCATCACGCAAGTGAGTAAGACCCCTTAGAGATGATGAGGTTGATAGGTCTGGTGTGGAAGCGTGGTGACACGTGGAGCTGACAGATACTAATCGGTCGAGGGCTTATCCTTAAAAAGCATAACGTTTGGAAATGTCGTATCTAGTTTTGAGAGAACATACTCTCTAATTTCATAAATCATGGTTAACGTCATGATCGGTCTAGTGATGATGGCAAAGAGGTCACACCCGTTCCCATACCGAACACGGAAGTTAAGCTCTTTAGCGCCGATGGTAGTTGGGGGTCTCCCCCTGTTAGAGTAGGACGTCGCTAGGCAATGAGGAAGATGGATGAGAATCCATCTTCTTTTTTTGTGTTTTCAAAAGAAAATAAGGTGGTTTGGCGGCTGCCAAACTTCTGATTATGGGTGATTGAGGTGAGGAAGGCTCGGGGTATAAAGTATGCATCGGGCAGGGAGAGCGAACGGCCTTTATTTTTGATTTTAGACTTAATTGATGCTCGTTCCGACTTAATTCACTCTTCTTACGACTTAATTTTTCTTATCTAGAGACTTAATTCTGTGAGGAAAATACCCAGAGCGGTATTCTTCTAAGCTCAGCACATAACATCAAAATCATCTCAAACCCCTCAAAATAGGAAGAAGATTGCCACATCCATCTTCCACAACGCGATATTCTTCTGAAAAGCTTAAAATTTCATCTCAAAAGCTCCTCAAGTAGCTCCCTCAACCATCTTCCAAGTTAAAACACACTTAAACACCCCTGATCTTCCCCACAAAACCACTAATCAGCTATCCCCATCTACTCCATCCCACATAATTTCACGGTAATCGTGATTTTATTCACGGTAATCCTCCATATATTCACGGATAAGCTTTATAATTTCACGGATAAAAATTTTAATCGAATTTTCGACAAAATTAATCCCTCTCATTTAGTATCCCACTCACACAGTAAAGCTACCACACACTAAAACATCCTAAAAACTCACCAAACCCCTCAAATCATTCAAAAAGCAACTAATTTGCCTATCCAGCACATCAATTGGTTTTAAACCGCGTTACAGCGGGGATTATGGACCATGAAGACGCGAACTTGGTTTATTTTCATGAATTAAATGAAGACAGACACAACAAAGCCTAGAGATTCATACATTTTATAGAGTATCCAAAATAATCTGAATTAACGTATATGAATAAATTAATCTGGCAACAATGGCAATTATGGAGGTGGAAGAATGAAAGCGACAAAACAGTACGGGGAAATTTGTATGGTATGTGAAGAGAAGAAAGATCGAGGGTTACACATTCTTCATCAGTTTATTTGCCAAGAATGTGAACATAAAATCCTAACTGCGAAAACCAATGACGAATATTATAAACATTACTTATCCCAACTAAGAAAATTAAAATTAGTAAACGCGTCTTCCTAAGAAAACAGGCTATCCAACAGCCTGTTTTTTTGTTGCTGTAAATTCGTAGTATGAGAATCTGTGATAGAATAAAGATAGTAATAGAAGCAAAAAATGTTTGAAAAACAAAGGGATTTTGTAATGAAACAAGCACCGCTATATGAAGCGTTAATCAATCATAGTCGTACAAATAAATGGTCATTTCATGTTCCAGGACATAAGAATGGACATATTTTTGAAGAGAGAGCTAGAGCCCATTTTCAATCTGTATTACCATTAGATGTTACGGAGCTTTCAGGACTAGATGACTTGCATCATCCAGAAGGTGTGATCTTGAAAGCACAGCAGCTCTTGGCTAACTACTATAGAGTGAAACAAAGCTTTTTTTTAGTAAATGGAAGCACTTGTGGTAATCATGCCATGATCCTTTCTTCATTTAACGATGATGACATTGTATTCGTACAACGGAATTGTCATAAATCTGTGTTGAATGGATTAGAATTGGCTGGTGTTACTCCAGTTTTTCTTCATACTGAGATGGATGAAGATGGTGGATATCCATTAGGAGTGGATCTGCAAACCGTCAAACAAGCGGTTAATAATCATCCCAATGTAAAAGGGATTATTCTAACTAACCCTACGTATTATGGCTTGCAGCAAGATATTCAAGACATTGCTGATTTGATTCATAGTCTAGATGGAGTTGTCTTAGTCGATGAAGCGCATGGAGCACATTTCGGATTAAAGGATATGCCGATCAGCTCGATACATAAAGGAGCAGACATGGTTGTGCAATCTGCGCATAAGACTCTAC
Organism: Fictibacillus nanhaiensis; assembly: GCF_049537595.1. Lineage (GTDB taxonomy): Bacteria > Bacillota > Bacilli > Bacillales > Fictibacillaceae > Fictibacillus > Fictibacillus nanhaiensis_F. The sequence continues at coordinate 56,058 of NZ_JBMULM010000009.1, read as the reverse complement.
CGGCTCTAACGATGGGCGCTTATTTACATGTGAACAGCGAACGAGTAGATATTCACCGTCTAAAGCATGCTCTGCAGTTAGTACAGTCTAGCTCCCCATCCTATCTGATCATGGCTTCACTTGATCTTAGCCGACTATACCTTGAAAATTTGAACAACGATGAGATCAATCGTATCTTGTCTCAAAGTGAAGATATGAGAAAGTACATAGATTCACTTCCTCATCTCAAAGTAATGAAAGCTTCAGATCGGTATGAGATTGATCCATTAAAGATTACCGTTCAGTCTGATAGGGAATTATCAGGGTATGAGCTTCAGGAGTTGTTTGAAAAAGAGGGATTGTTTACAGAGTTGGCAGACGACCGCAATGTTTTGTTCGTTTTGCCGCTTGGTCCGCTAAACGATTCCACTGACTTACAAAGGGTATTGAAAAAAGTAGCCGATCAACTTCCACGTTATAATAAAAGAGAACGAACAAAACAATCTCTTACGGACGTTCTACAAGTGAGTCGTTTATCACTATCGTATAGAGAAATGAGAGGTTTACAGTCGAAATCTCTGTCGATGATGGATTCAGAAGGACAGATCGCAGCAGAAGCTGTCATTCCTTATCCACCAGGAATTCCACTTGTCGCTAAAGGAGAAAAAATTACTTCGAAACATATAGGTGAGTATTTTACATTAAAAAAGAAAGGTGCTCGGTTCCAAGGAATTACCGAGAACCATATGATATATGTTTTTGATCATAGGTAAGGGGCAGTAATCGTGAATGGTTTATTTATTACACTAGAAGGACCGGACGGGTCAGGAAAAACAACACAAATTGCGAAGGTCGCTGAGTATTTACGAAAGCACGAGGTGGATTTTATCCAAACGCGTGAACCTGGTGGGACAGCTATCAGCGATAAGATACGAGCGCTTGTCTTAGATCCAGAGCATAAAGAAATGCATGATCTGACAGAAGTTCTACTCTACGCGGCTTCGCGTGCACAGCATGTACATGAAAAGATTATTCCGGCATTAGAAGAAGGAAAAGTCGTACTCTGTGATCGGTTTGTTGATGCGTCGCTTGCCTACCAGGGGTTTGGTCTTGGGGTAGGTGAGGAACGTGTGCTGCAAGTCAACAACATTGCAACGAGTGGACTTGTACCCCACCGCAGTTATTTTGTAGATGTTTCTCCGCAAGTTGGAAAAGAACGGATGAAAGCTCGCTATGGAACAGAGAATCTAGACCGAATCGAACAGAAAGACCTTTCTTATCATGAACGTGTGAGAGAAGGGTTTGCTCAAATCTTTTCGAGACAAGCTGAACGGATCGTTCGAATCAATGGTGAACAGAGCCCTGATGCTGTGTTTGAAGAAATCATAAAGGATTTAGATCAACTTTTATCGAATCATAAGAAAAAGTAGAGAGGGGCATTTGCCATGAAAATGATTATAGCCGTTGTTCAAGATAAAGACAGCAACCGATTGCAAGATGCGCTTGTTGATAAAAACTACCGTGCTACAAAACTCGCGACAACAGGAGGATTTTTGAAAGCAGGGAACACAACGTTTATGATTGGTGTGGAAGATGCTCAAATCGATGATGTTATGGAGATTATTCGGGAGAACTGCAAGAGCCGTAATCAGATGGTGGCACCCGTTTCGCCAATGGGAGGCAATGCAGATGCATATGTGCCATATCCGGTTGAAGTTGAAGTAGGCGGAGCGACTGTATTTGTTCTGCCCGTTGAAAGCTTTCAGCAATTTTAAACAAATTTGAGGGGTTATTATGAAAATTGGCCAAGATATAAGACCCATTCTGGATACGAAGCAGAACGATGGAAAGATCGGTAAAAAACCATCTCTATCATTTGGTGAAGCTGTGTCCAAACAAAGTGAGAAATTACATTCCGAACAGTTAACAAGACTGTTAGGTGATATAGAGAATCAAGGCAAGAGACTGCTTCAATCACAAACGGTACGAGATCTGCAGCTGTATAAGAACTTGGTTCAACGTTTTGTAAAAGAAGCCGTTGATTTCGGCATGCAGCTTAAACAGAATAAAAGCTGGAACGAACAAGGCAGGTCGCGCACTCTTAAGCTCGTTAAAGAAGTAGATGAACATCTGATCGAGCTGACAGAAGCTGTTCTAAGCCAAGAGAAGGATTCGATCACTCTGCTTGATAGAATCGGAGAAATTAAAGGTTTGTTAGTTAATTTATATACGTAGTAGGTGAGTACGATATGGTGAGCTGGGAAGAGTGCAGCAAAACACAGCCTCGTGTTGTGAAATTATTAAAGAACAGTATACGAAAACAGCGCCTTGCTCATGCATATATTTTTGAAGGGGCACATGGAACAGGAAAGATGGCGACCGCAACGGTTCTTGCTAAAACGTTTCTTTGCAGAAACAGTGAGGATGGAAACCCTTGTGAAAGCTGTCCGAACTGCAAGAGAATCACATCTGGCAACCACCCTGATGTACATATCATCACGCCAGATGGCCAAAACATTAAGATCGATCAGATAAGAGGACTTCAAAAAGAGTTTGCTTATAGCGGGATGGAGTCATCAAAAAAGGTATACATCATCGAGCATGCCGATAAGATGACCGTTCAGGCGGCAAACAGCCTTTTAAAGTTTTTAGAAGAGCCGGGAAACGATACGATCGCTCTTCTTTTAACAGAACAGGTTCATCGTTTGCTCGATACGATTCGTTCAAGGGCACAGACATTAACCTTTTCACCCCTTCCACCGCAAGGGATTCTAGAAAAATTACTACAAGATGATATACCAAAGCCATTAGCTATGTTAGCGTCCTCTTTGACATCAGATTATGCAGAAGCACTCGAAATTTGTAGGGAAGAGTGGTTTGCACAAGCAAGAGCCAAAGTGATACAATTAACGGAGGACTTGAGGCTCCGGCCTGATTACTGTCTTGTTGTACTGCAAGATCAGTATTTAAGTTTTTTCAAAGAAAAAGATCAGTTACGTTTAGCTTTAAACTTACTTTTGATCTGGTATCGAGATCTTTTATCTATACATTTATCAAACTCGGAAAACGTTGTGTTTTTCGATCAGCTTCAAGCATTAGAGCAGCAGGTTCTTCACACTTCGCAAAAAAAGACGGGTGAAGCCTTGCAAGCGATACTGACTGCCCAAGCTAGACTCAGGAGCAACGTCAGCCCCTTGATGGTGATGGAGCAGTTGGTTTTACGATTACGGGAGGGATAAAACCTTGTATGAGGTAGTGGGAATCCGCTTTAAAAAAGCGGGTAAAGTTTATTATTTCGACCCCGGCGACCTTGAAGTGAAAAAAGACGCGTTTGTCATTGTGGAAACAGCGCGTGGAATAGAATATGGCAAGGTAGTTATCGATAAGAAACTAGTCGGGGAGAATGATGTTGTTCTTCCTTTAAAAAAGGTCGTTCGGCTCGCGACACAGAAAGACATTTTGTCTGTAGAAGAAAATAAAGCAGCCGCTAAGGAAGCGTTCCAAAGTTGTGAGGAAAAAATCATCGAACATAAGCTAGACATGAAGCTTGTCGATGTCGAATATACGTTTGATCGAAACAAGATTATCTTTTATTTCACAGCAGACGGAAGAATCGATTTCCGGGAGTTGGTCAAAGACCTGGCTTCTATCTTCCGTACTAGAATTGAACTCAGGCAGATCGGTGTTAGGGATGAAGCGAAGATGCTGGGCGGAATTGGTCCGTGTGGACGAATGCTTTGCTGTTCAACATTCCTTGGAGATTTTGAGCCCGTCTCGATCAAGATGGCAAAAGATCAGAACCTTTCTTTAAATCCTGCGAAAATTTCAGGTCTTTGCGGCCGTTTGATGTGTTGTTTGAAGTATGAGAACGACTATTATGAAGAAGCTAAAGAAGAAATGCCTGATGTTGGTGAAGAGATTATGACCCCTCATGGTGTTGGTCGCGTTGTCGGCTTGAACTTGCTAGAGAAGGTCATCCAAGTGAACATTCCAGCCATGGAAAGAACGACAGAGTTCACTTTGGACGAGCTCGCTGGTAAGAGAGAGGAATTATTCAGTCAGGCCACAGAGTAAAAAGAGGTGGAATTCGTGGAAAAGAAAACAATATTTTCCCGCGTAGTACAGATGGAAGAGCAAATCACGGTGCTGTCAAAGCAACTGGAAGATTTCAAGACTCATTTGGCTGCACTAATTGAAGAAAACCACCATCTCGTGATGGAAAATGAAAATCTGCGAAACAAGCTGAATGCCGATCAAAAGCGGAGTTCTGTTAAAAAGTCTGTAGCCTCTAAAGCCAAGAAAGAACCTACTGATATTGGTGAAGGTTATGATAACCTGGCACGTCTCTACCAAGAAGGATTCCACATCTGCAACCTTCATTACGGCAGTGTACGTTCAGAGGGAGATTGTTTGTTTTGTCTTTCATTTTTAAATAAGAAATAAACGCCTTTCCAAATGGGAAGGCTTCTTTTTATATGGTAGTGTTTGTGCGGAAAGTGGCGAGTCCCTGAAAGATGAACATTCATATAAGGGTATACGAGAGAGAGTAGCTTGCGGAATTTGTCGACGATTGTAGACTCGTGGATAAACTACAAAAACTTTTGGATTGAGAGCCAAAACTCGTGGATAAACAGCCAAAACTTCTGGATTGGAACCAAAAACTCTTGGATTGAACGAGCTGAATAGCCACCTAAGTATATTAATACCAGTTTCGGGTTCCGAAACTGGCATATATAATCAAAAATTCAACCTATTATATAGAAGAAAGAGAGGGAAGACTGTGAGTGATCTAATGCAAGATGAACGGATTGATTTTTTAGTACATGAAGATTTAAAAATCATACAAAGTCCCTCTGTTTTTTCTTTTTCACTAGATGCCGTGTTATTAAGCCGTTTCGTATGGGTTCCGATTCAAAAGGGGAAAATCATTGATCTGTGCAGCGGTAATGGTGCTGTTGCTCTTTTGTTAAGCAAGCGGTCAAAAGCAAAGATTACGGGAGTAGAGATTCAGGAAAGACTGCACAGTATGGCAACGAGGAGTGTAGCATTAAACCATCTAGAAGAACAGGTTCAGATGGACTTAGCAGATATAAAAGACGCTCCCTCTGCGTATGGCTATGGTTCGTTCGATGCCCTCACTTGTAATCCACCGTACTTTGCATCTGTACATGAAGAAGATTTTAACCAGAACGAACACCTTGCTATCGCGCGTCACGAAATTCACTGTTCGTTGGAAGATGTTATTCGTGTAAGCAGTCAGCTTGTGAAACAAGGCGGCAAAGTTGCAATGGTTCATCGGCCGAACAGGCTTATGGAGATTTTAGCTTATATGAGAGAATATAAACTTGAACCAAAAAAACTGCAGCTGATCTATTCGAAAGCTGGAAGTGAAGCGAACATGCTTTTAATAGAAGGAATGAAGAACGGTAAACCTGATCTGCACATTCTGCCTCCTGTTACGGTGTATGGGGAAGACGGTCAATACACGGAACAGTTAAAAAGGATGTTCTATGGCGAAGATGGAAAATAATACGCACTTTCTATATATCCTCGAATGTAAGGACGGAAGTTATTATACCGGGTATACAAATGATCTAGAAAAGCGCTTTAAAAAGCATGAAGAAGGAAAAGGCGCCAAGTATACGAGGGGAAGAGGACCTTTAAAGCTTGTCTTTCAACAGGCTTTTCCTACCAAACAAGAAGCGATGCGTATGGAGTTTGCTGTAAAAAAGCTAAACCGTGCTCAAAAAGAAAGAATGATAAAAGAGGGAAGTGTTTCTTATGTGGCAGCAAAAGAGCTACAGCAGTGATACATACAGCGGCATGCTGTACTTAGTTCCAACACCGATCGGCAACTTGGAAGATATGACATATCGCGCGGTCCGTATACTAAAAGAATCCGATGTGATCGCGGCAGAAGATACTAGACAAACAAAAAAACTATGCAACCACTTTGAAATCAACACACCTCTAACAAGTTATCATGATCACAACAAACAACAGAGTGGCAAGAAGCTTTTAGAAGAATTAAAAGAAGGAAAACAGGTTGCTCTTGTTACAGACGCAGGAATGCCGGGTGTTTCAGATCCGGGATATGAATTAGTCGTTCAGTGCGTAGAAGAAAAGATACCCGTTATCCCGTTGCCAGGCGCAAACGCCGCCCTACCGGCCCTTGTGGCATCAGGACTCAATACCGAGTTGTTTACCTTTTACGGTTTTTTACCACGTGGAAAAAAAGAAAAAAAGCTGGAACTTGAAAATCTAAAACGATTTCCATCCACCCTTCTTTTCTATGAAGCACCACACCGACTTAAAGAAACACTTCAAGCTATGAGCAGCGTACTAGAAAATCGAAACATCGCTGTCGTTCGTGAACTCACCAAAAAATACGAAGAGATCACTCGCGGAACTTTACAAGAAGTATCAGAGTTCTTCAGCCAAGGAGACACAGAAATCCGTGGGGAGTTCTGTTTAGTTGTAGAAGGCAGTGGAAATAAAGAATTCGAAGCAGAAGAAGAAGAACAATGGTGGAAATCGTTATCTGTCAAAAATCATGTCGAACACTATGTCGAAAAAGGCGAAAAACCAAAAGAAGCCATAAAATTAGCAGCAGTAGACCGAAACGTACCAAAGCGGGAAGTCTACCAAGAATATCACGGGTTGTAGGCTATAAGGGTAGAGTATGATAAGATCGGCTTTCGGCTTTTAACCATCAATGACAACTAAAATTCCCGTATCTTTTAAGAATTGCTGTTTTTATATCTTTAATCTTTTATTTCTTCAATGAATAGTTGATTGAAGTGTAAGGTGCGAGACTCCTGGGGGATCAGCGGGACAGGTGAGACACTTAACCGTGCGAAGCACGAAGTGGCTCACCGCACGCCCCCCGGAAAGCGAGCGCCTGAAACGGAAATCAACCACTTCCAAAAGCATCGAAGAATACAACGAAGATTAAACCTAAACAAAGGAAAAGAGCCTTCTAAAGCGAAGGCTCTTGTTTGTTAGGCTTATTTTGATGTTTGAAGTTGCTTTTGAAGTTCTTCCATTACCTCTTTAGCACCTTCACGGCTAAGGATGATCTTTCCTCCTGCAACTGTGTAGTTATCATCAGAAACTTCACCAGTTACTGCACAAGTCATGTTTGGCTTGTATTTCTTAAGGATGATACGGTCATCATCAACATAAATTTCTAAAGCATCTTTTTCTGCAATTCCTAAAGTACGGCGTAATTCGATCGGAATAACGACACGTCCTAGTTCGTCCACCTTACGTACAATTCCTGTAGATTTCATAATAAAATCTCTCCTCTCAAATATATAAAAGATTTCCCTATCTATTTAAATCGTCAGAATTCGACAAAATCCTACGAGAACATCTTACCAAGATTTCCAATTGTCGTCAATAGTTTTGACTTAAACATTTTATAGTCTTTTACCATTGAATTTACTAGACTATACCCATATTATAATACTTCCAAAACCCTGAATTGGAAGAAATATTCATATATTGTCATAAAAAATTCAAGAATGTGTAAAAGATGAAAATTTTTAACTGGAAATATTGCTAAAATAATACGTCAAATTTCGACAAAACTAACAACGAAAAAATACTATCCAATTTTCCTTTTCGTCCAACCGCTAGTATGCCTTGACACGCTTTCCATGCATTAGGTATATTTTGAAGGAAGAAAAGAGAATAATGAAAGTATTTACATAGAAATCTTTCGCTTACTTTTTTACTTTTATGTCCTAATGCAAACAGTTTCTTATAATATTGTAAAAAGATACATTTCCCGTTACAGTTAGATTTTTCCTAACAGAAACACAAATAGCCCCTAAATGGAGGGGCTTTTTTTCCACTATTAGAAAGTGTAACTTGTTAGCACGATGTTGTTGGACGTTGCACAATTTTATATAGTACAAGCGCAACCAAGGCTGACGCGAAAGATTGGCGTCAGCCAAGTTTTCTTTTACTATAAGGTTATTATTTTGAGGAGGGGCTAGAATGGCGAAACCAACATTCTATATTACAACACCTATTTATTACCCAAGTGGCAAACTGCATATCGGCCATGCATACACAACAACAGCTGGAGATGCGATGGCTCGTTACAAGCGTCTTAAAGGTTTTGACGTTATGTATCTAACAGGAACGGATGAGCATGGTGAAAAGATCCAGAAGAAAGCAAACGAACAAGGTCTTCATCCTCTTAAGTACGTAGACGGTATTGTTGATGATATTAAAGCTCTGTGGAAAAAGATGGACATCTCTTATGATGATTACATCCGTACAACAGAGGACAGACATAAGAAATCTGTCGAAAAGATTTTTCAGCAGCTTCTTGATCAAGATGATATCTATTTAAGTGAATACGAAGGCTGGTATTGTACGGATTGTGAATCCTTCTTTACAGAGCGTCAGCTTGAAGATGGAAAATGTCCAGATTGCGGCCGTGAAGTGAAGAAAGTTAAAGAAGAAAGTTACTTCTTCCGCATGAGTAAATATGCAGATCGCTTATTGGCTTATTATGAAGAAAATCCATCATTTATTTTCCCAGAGTCACGTAAGCGTGAGATGATCAACAACTTTATCAAGCCGGGTCTAGAAGATTTGGCTGTATCACGTACTTCTTTTGATTGGGGAGTAAAAGTGCCAGGTAATCCAAAGCATGTGATTTATGTATGGATCGATGCATTGTCTAACTATATTACGGCACTAGGATATGGCAGTGAGAACGAAGAGAAATTCAAACAATATTGGCCAGCTGATGTTCACTTGATGAGTAAAGAGATCGTTCGTTTTCACACGATCTATTGGCCGATCATGTTGATGGCACTAGATCTACCTTTACCGAAACAAGTTATTGCACATGGATGGCTCTTGATGAAAGACGGCAAGATGTCAAAGTCCAAAGGAAACGTAGTGGATCCTAATGTTCTGATCGATCGTTACGGATTGGATCCGCTGCGCTACTACTTGCTACGTGAAGTTCCGTTTGGTTCAGATGGTGTATTTACGCCAGAGAGCTTCGTAGATCGAGTAAATGCTGATCTTGCAAACGATCTAGGTAACTTGCTGAACCGTACGATTGCGATGATCGGTAAATACTTTGATGGAGAGATCCCTTCATATGAAGGAAAAGTGACTGAGTTTGACGGGACACTTCAAGAGTTTGCACTAGAAACAGTAAGAAAAACAGAAGAAGCGATGGAAAAACTAGAGTTCTCCATCGCGCTTTCAACGATCTGGCAGTTAGTCAGCCGTACGAACAAATATATTGATGAGACTCAGCCGTGGGTATTGGCGAAAGACGAAGCTAAAAAAGGTGAGCTCGGAAGTGTTATGTATCATTTAGCAGAGTCGATCCGCATTGTGTCTGTATTGATCCAGCCATTCATGACAGAAACGCCAGCGAAGATCTGGAGTCAGTTAGGTCTTGCTGACAAGAGTCTTACAGAATGGGATTCTCTAAAAGAGTTCGGTGCTATCCCTCCTAAAACGAAGGTTGAGAAGGGTGATCCGATCTTCCCTCGTTTAGAGACAGAGGTAGAAGTAGAATTTATTAAAAATTCTATGGGGGGCTCTTCTGCTCCTGTAGCAGAAGAACCGAAGAAAGAAGAAGTACCAGCTGCTGATGAGAAACCAGAAATAACAATCGATGACTTCATGAAAGTGGACCTTCGTGTAGCAACGGTTCTTGAAGCAGAACCTGTAAAGAAAGCAGATAAACTCTTAAAGCTTCAATTAGACTTAGGCTATGAAAAACGCCAAGTCGTGTCTGGTATTGCACAGTATTACAAGCCAGAAGACCTTGTCGGTCAAAAAGTGATCTGCGTAACAAACTTGAAACCAGTCAAATTACGCGGCGAACTTTCACAAGGAATGATTCTAGCTGGCTCTTCCGATGGCCAGTTAACTTTAGCTACCGTTGACCCGTCACTTCCAAACGGGTCAAAAGTAAAATAAACACAAAAAGCGGGGAGCATTTCCCCGCTTTTTTGTCATTTTTAGTTCATTTGGCAGTGATTTCCTGTGATCTTACCGTCAAAGATAGGACTTTTAACCTACGTTGTAACTAACTTGTAATGCTACTGTTACCCGAATGAATGGAAAATGTGATAAGATTTGTAAAGTTGAGAGGATGTACACTATGTTTGACACACATGCACATTTAAATGCAACACAGTTTGAAGAAGATCGCGAAGAAGTGATTCATCGGGCTTTAGATGAAGGTGTAACACATATTGTTGTTGTCGGTTTTGATCGTGAAACGATTAAAGGTGCGATGCAGCTGGCAGAGCAATACGACTTTATCTATGCTTGCGTAGGGTGGCATCCAGTGGATGCGATCGACATGACGGATGAAGATCTGGATTGGATTGAAGAACTAGCAGCACACCCAAAAGTTGTTGCCCTTGGCGAGATGGGACTCGATTATCATTGGGACAAGTCGCCTGCCGATGTTCAGAAAGAAGTTTTCCGACGCCAGATTCGACTTGCTAAGAAGGTAAAGCTTCCGATCGTTATTCATAACCGTGAAGCAACGCAAGATGTTGTAGACATATTGAAAGAGGAAGAAGCTCATGAGGTTGGCGGTATCATGCACTGCTATAGCGGGAGCATCGAAGTTGCACGTCAATGTATGGATATGAATTTTTACATAAGTTTTGGTGGACCAGTAACGTTCAAGAATGCAAAAAAGGTTAAGGAAGTCGCTGCTGAAATTCCGTTGGACCGGCTCTTGATTGAAACAGATTGTCCTTATTTAAGTCCTCATCCGTTAAGAGGAAAAAGAAATGAACCATCTTATGTAAAGTATGTTGCAGAAACACTTTCTGAATTAAAAGATCTTCCACTTGAAGACATCATAGAGAAAACATCCGACAACGCGTTCCGAATTTTTAACATGAACCGATAGGGGATGTTGTCGGAAATTATCAAAGCATAAGAAATATCGTGTTAATCTTTTAAGAATTGACAAAAGAGAAAGGAAATTTGTCAAACGGTTTTCCTTTCTTTTTTTCTTCTTTTACGCTCATAATGGCCTTGGGTCAATTCATGGCGAAAAGGAGGGTGATTTGACAGAGAGAAAAAAGATATTTATAATGCAGTCCTTGTAGGGGAGGAAATTGAATGAATAGGAATATTACAGCTTTGTTCTCACGTTTCACAAAGAAGAAAGTCTATCTTTCCATCGTTGCTCTTTTCGTTTTAGCCGTAACTTGTGGGTTCGTAGGTTATGAAACTACGAAAGCTAATGTAACGCTAAACCACGACGGAAAGAAAACAGAAGTGAACACGCATGCTAACACAGTTAGAGAATTATTAAGCGAACAAAACATAAAGATAAATCAACATGATTCAGTTAAACCAGGTCTTGATGCCAAGGTAACTGACAACATGAAGATCGATTATTTACAAGCAAAAGAAATCAACCTTACCGTGAACGGCAAGGAAAAAACGATATGGACGACAGCAAAGACTGTTGAACAATTCGTTCAAGAACAGCAGCTAACGTTAAAAGAGCATGATTCTATTAAGCCAAATCTGACTGCTGATATTAAGGATCAAGGTAAGATCCAGATCGAATCAGCATTCCCGGTTAAGCTTGTTGTAGGCGGAAAAGCTCAGCAAGTTTGGACCACTTCGACTACCGTCGCTGACCTTTTGAAGCAACAAAAGGTATCTTTAGGTGAAATTGATCGAGTAACACCTGCTAAAACAGCTAAAATATCTGGCAAAACACAGGTGGAAGTCATCCGAGTAGAAAAGGTCACCGATGTAGTGGAAGAAGAAACACCGTTTGCTGTTGTTAACCGTAAAGACAGCGGGTTAACAAAAGGTAAAGAGCGTGTCGTGCAAGATGGAACAAAGGGTAAACGTGAAAAGCGCTTTGAAGTAGTTATGGAAAATGGGAAAGAGATTTCCAGAAAACTGATCAGCGAAAAAACGTTATCAGATAGCTCAGATAAAATTGTTGCTGTTGGTACTAAAGCAAAGCCACAGCCAAAACCACAGCCGGTTGTATCTCGTAGCCAATCTGCATCAGCATCAAGCAGTTCTGGCGGACGAGAAATAACGGTAACAAGTACAGCTTATACAGCTAATTGTGCTGGTTGCTCAGGAATTACGGCTACTGGATTTAATTTAAAATCTAATCCAAATGCGAAAGTTATAGCAGTCGATCCTAGTGTGATTCCGCTTGGCTCAAAAGTGTATGTTGAAGGATATGGATATGCCATTGCTTCAGATACTGGGGGAGCAATTAAGGGTAATAAGATTGACGTATTCTTTTCTTCACAGTCACGAGCAGAGTCTTGGGGAAGAAAATCAGTTAAAATTCGCATCATTAATTAATATTAAGAGCATGGGGAAAAAATCCCTGTGCTTTTTTTGTGCGCGGGGACAACGAGATCGCAAAACGATTCTCATTACTCTGAAGTCCTAGACTTTCTTGACGCCTGGGGTATACTAGTAAAAGATGTTTTGTCGTTCAATACATTAGACGTTGCAATACCTAAAAAGGTTTCACCGTTTTGGAGGAAATCATGAAAAAAATCAAAGAAATTATTGTAGTTGAAGGAAAAAGCGATACGCTTGCTATAAAACGATCTGTATTAGCAGATACAATAGAAACAAATGGTTCAGAAATTAGTATAGATACGTTAAACCGCATCAAAAGAGCACATGAGACCCGAGGGATCATTGTTTTTACCGATCCTGATTTTCCTGGCAAGAGAATACGAGAGATCATTTCGGAGTATGTGCCAGGCTGTAAACACGCTTATTTAGAAAAAGTAGATGCCATCGCAAAAGGAGATAAGGGTGTAGGCGTAGAGCATGCATCAAGGGAATCCATTGTCAATGCGCTTGAACATGTTAGAGAAGAACTATTAGAATCAGAGGATGAGTTAATCACATGGGACGATCTGATGGCTGCAGGATTAACGGGCGGCCCTGATTCAAAACATAGACGCGAAGTGATCGGAAGAGAGCTGCGCTTAGGTTATATGAATGCAAAACAACTACATAAACGTCTTAATATGTTCAGAGTCACACCAGAGGAATTTGAGCAGGCGTTAAAGGCGCTTTATAGCAATGAGGAGGAATAAAAGCATATGAGAAAAGATATATCGACTCCGCAATCGACGAAAGCAATACTGGAGAAGCATGGCTTTACGTTTAAAAAGAGTCTGGGTCAAAATTTCCTGATCGATCGTAATATTTTAAACAATATTGTAAATGCGGCAGATTTAACAGAGGATTCAGGCGTCATTGAAATTGGTCCAGGAATCGGAGCATTAACCGAGTTTATCGCAAGATCTTCCAAAAAAGCAGTGGCGTTTGAGATCGACCAACGCCTTCTACCTATATTAGAAGAAACATTAGCTCCTTATCCGCATGTAGATGTCATCCATAGTGATGTGTTAAAAGCGGATATTCATGCTGTTATTAAAGAACACTTTGAAGAAGGACAAGATCTAATGGTTGTTGCGAACTTGCCGTATTACGTCACAACACCGATCATTATGAAACTTCTTCAAGATAAGCTTCCGATCAGAGGCATCGTATGTATGATTCAAAAAGAGGTCGCGGACCGTCTTGCAGCTTCACCGGGTACAAAGGATTATAACTCGTTATCGATTGCGATCCAATATTACGCAACAGCTGAGACGATGATCAAAGTTCCTAAGACCGTTTTTGTTCCAGCTCCAAATGTTGATTCATCTGTCATTAAGCTGACACTTCGAAAAGAACCAGCAGTATCAGTTAAGGATGAAGACTTCTTCTTTACTGTTGTAAGGTCATCATTTGCACAAAGAAGAAAGACACTTTGGAACAACCTAACAAGCCAGCTCGTCCCAAAAGATAAGAAAGAAGAGCTTCAAACGATACTAGAATCGATCGATATCGATCCTAAACGTCGTGGAGAAACCCTTTCTATAGAGGAATTCGGAAAATTAGCTGATGCTCTTTTACCTCTTGTAAAATAAACCTCATTTTTCCCCCGTCTCTCACATAACCTTATAAAAGGAACAGAGGGAGCTATGGAGCTTGTTACTCCGAATAGGGGGAGTAAAATGAAACTAGAGATTGGATCAATTGTAAGCAGAAACTCTTACAAACGAGATTTACTATTTCGGGTTGTAGGATTCAGTGAGGATCGGACCATTGCTGAACTCGCTGGAGAAGAGCTAAGACTATGGGCAGATGCTCCTATCGATGACTTATTCGTCGTTGATGACAAGCATATGTCTGAACATAGGCAAGTCGAAAAAGAAAAAGAAGAGTCTTCATTAAAACTATTTAGGCAGGACTATTATTTATTAAGACAAAAACGTGAGTATTTATCAACGAATGGATATCAATATGATCAATCCTACTTTGAGCTTCCTGGCAGAGTGCTTCATATTGACGGAGACCCTTTATACTTAAATAAATGTTTGGAGCTTTATAAGAAGCTGGGAGTGCCTGTGTATGGCATTCATATGAAGGAATCAGAGATGCCTGAGAAAGTTCCTGCGCTTGTGGATGAGGTTAGACCTGATATTCTTGTTATCACGGGTCACGATGCGTATATGAAGTCAAAAGGCGATGTGACAGATGTGAATGCATATCGTCATACAAAATATTTCGTTAGAACCGTTCGCGAAGTTAGAAGAAAATATACACATCTCGATCATTTAATGATTTTTGCAGGTGCCTGTCAGTCTCATTTTGAATCATTAATAAAAGTAGGCTCTAATTTTGCCAGCTCACCTGCTCGTATAAATATCCACGCGCTCGATCCGGTCTATATTGTCTCAAAGATCAGTTTGACTTCTTTTATGGACCGCGTAAACGTCATGGACGTCCTCCGCAACACCTTAACAGGTAAAGAAGGATTAGGCGGTGTTGAGACAAAGGGATTCCTAAGAACAGGAATGCCCATAAAATCAAAACCATAACTCATCGAACTCCGGAGAAATTCGGAGTTTTTTGCGTTGTGATCTCATCTGAACACCCCTATATTTGACGCGCTTTTTGTCGTACTAAAAAAAAGATAAATGAAAGAAATTTATATCAAAAGTGCCGAAATTAAACAATTATTTGTAAGAAATATTCATTTTATACATAATGTACAGGAAATTTGGCATACTAAAAAAAGCAAAAAAAGGATATTTGGTCATTGACATTAAAATGCTTTGCTTGCTATAATGAAAATTTTAATTTGACAAAAAAACACGATTTGTGTTATAATTTGTCTAAGTGAGGTGGAGCCTAAAATGGGTAAAACAATAGTGGACATTAAACGCTCTTTAGAGTCCAACGTGGGTAGAAGACTTTCTTTACGTGCGAACGGTGGTCGACGTAAAACAATCGAACGACTTGGAACACTGGAAGAAACATACCCTGCAGTTTTTATTATCAAATTAGATCAGGACACCAACGCTTTTGAACGTGTTTCTTATAGTTACGCGGATGTACTCACAGAAACAGTAGAACTTACATTCTTAGAAGATACACAAGCAGCAATCGGGCAGTAAGAGTCTTTACTGCTATTTTTTTTACTTGCTGGTTGTGGTCTGGCATAATAAATACATATAATCAGCACCATCACGTAAGATAAAACCCCTTTTGGAGATACTATGATGTATCGCATATGAAAGGGGTTTTCTTATGGGACGAAGAAAAAATGGGATGATGTCTGAAGGGTTAAAGACAGAGATCGCGAAAGAACTTGGCTTTTATGATACTGTTCAGCGTGATGGTTGGGGCGGAATTCGCTCTAAAGACGCAGGAAATATGGTAAAACGGGCTCTAGAGATTGCTGAACAACGCTTTAACAACGAGAACAGATAAATATGCGGTAGTTTTAGCCGGAGGCCAATCGTGTCTCCGGTTTTCCTCTACAGGGAAGGTTTGATTTTTTCTATATATCACGCCACATACTGTGTTACTATTAAAAATATCAAAATTGTGCAAGACGGTAGGCAGGGATAATGATGACAATTAATAAAGTATCCATTAAAGCTCCAGCAAAAATTAATCTGTCTCTCGATGCGTTGCGTAAAAGAGAAGACGGATTTCATGAAGTGGCTATGGTAATGACAACGGTAGATCTGGCTGATCGGATCGAACTAACTTTATTAGAGGCAGACGAAATTAAAATCGAAAGTTCCGGTGGCTTTGTGCCACTTGATGAACGAAATCTAGCCTTTCAAGCAGCATTGCTTTTAAAGAAAACATTTAACATTACTAAAGGTGTTTATATACATATATCTAAGCACATTCCTGTTGCAGCCGGATTAGCGGGTGGAAGCAGTGATGCGGCAGCTACATTAAAAGGGCTTAATGAACTATGGGGACTTGGCCTGTCATTGGATGAATTGGCTGAGCTCGGTGCGAAGATCGGTTCAGACGTTTCTTTTTGCGTGTATGGAGGAACAGCTTTAGCGACGGGTAGAGGTGAAAAGATCCATCATATCTCATCACCGCCTCCTTGTTGGGTCCTCTTAGCTAAGCCGCCGATCGGAGTTTCTACAGGTGAAGTGTATCGAAACTTAAGGCTTCAAGGCATCAAGCATCCCGACGTAGAAGGGATGGTCAGAGCCATCGAGGAAAAAGATTACGATAAGATCTGCAGCCTTCTAGGAAATGTTTTAGAATCGGTTACGCTCAAGATGTATCCGGAAGTAAAGCACATTAAAGAGCAGATGATGCGCCTTGGAGCAGACGCTGTGCTTATGAGTGGGAGCGGCCCAACTGTTTTCGGTCTGTTTCAGCACGAATCTCGACTTCAAAGAGTGTATAACGGTTTAAGAGGCTTTTGTCATGAAGTTTATGCTGTTCGTTTATTAGGGGAATGATTGATAAAATCCGTATAAAAATGGTATATTATCTTCAAACATTCGGTTTTGGAGGATAATATGAAATTAAAAAGAAGCGGAAGAATGGTAGATTTAACAGGTTACCTTCTTCACCATCCCCATCAACTCATCCCTTTATCTTATTTTGTAGAACGGTATGAATCGGCGAAATCATCGATCAGTGAAGATCTTGCTATTATTAAAGAACATTTTGAACAGCACGGCTTAGGTCATGTTCAAACGGTTCCAGGTGCAGCCGGTGGCGTTAAATATATTCCAGGCATAGATCAAGCAGAGGCGGAAGAAACGGTAAAAGAACTTGTTGAGCTTCTTGAAGACCCTAGTCGTATCTTACCTGGAGGGTATTTGTACGTCACAGATATCATCGGAAACCCAAGATTAGTGAACCAGATCGGAAGGCTGTTCGCATCTGCTTTCTCATCTCGGAAAATTGATGTAGTGATGACGATCGCAACAAAAGGTATCCCGCTTGCATACGCAGTAGCGACACATCTAAACGTTCCTGTCGTCGTTGTACGAAGCAACAGCAGAGTAACAGAAGGGTCTACCGTAAGTATTAACTATGTTTCGGGTTCAACCAAACGTATTCAGACGATGGCTCTTGCAAGAAGAAGCATCAAACAAGGGTCACGTGTACTCATCATCGATGACTTTATGAAAGCGGGCGGAACGATCAAGGGAATGATCAGTTTGATCGAAGAGTTTCAAGCACACATTGAAGGTATCGGTGTTCTCGTTGAGGCTCAAGAAGTTTCAGAAAGACTTGTAGATGATTATGTTTCCATTGCACGACTTGCACAAGTGAACGAAAAAGAAAATCGCATCGAAGTGGAAAAAGGTAACTACTTTCTAAACGGAGGTCAAGCATAATGAAAAAAATTCATACAGAAGAAGCACCAGCAGCAATCGGCCCTTATTCTCAAGGAATCATAATCGATCAGTTATTTTTCAGTTCAGGTCAGATTCCTCTTACGAAAGAAGGCATCATGATCGATGGAGATGTGAAGGAACAGACTCATCAAGTTTTTCAAAACCTGCAAGCGGTATTGAAAGAAGCAGGATCTTCGCTTGATCAAGTCGTAAAAGCAACGGTATTCATTAGCGACATGAACGAGTTTGCTGATATTAATGAAGTGTATGCTGAATATTTCAACGAACATAAACCAGCACGCTCTTGTGTAGAAGTTGCAAGACTTCCAAAAGACGCAAAAGTAGAAATAGAAGTTATCGCACTTACAAAATAAGTCCTTTTTAGGGCTTATTTTTTTTTTGCGTCTAGCTGTATTTTTAAAAGATTAGTTTATGTAGCAAAATGCTAGGCTACGGCTTTGGGGCTTGAGGGTATAGGGATGGCTATTTGTTGTCGAAATATGTAAACTCGCCGATATATGAGGAAAACTCGCCGGATTATATGAAAAACTCGCTGAATTATCTTCATAATTTCTAGAAATAATCTTACTATTTCTTGATTTCCTTATGTAGTACCCTATTGGGTATAATCAGATACCATTTGAAACAATCAAAAATAACTCAAATCCACCTATTTTTCTCTTAAAATGTTTTTACTGTTCATTTCATTCTTGGAATGGATTATTTTCATTTAAAAAAGGAATCATTAATCTTCTAAATTTACGATTATTGAGCAAAAAGTTATCTTGCTTCTATCTCGACTAGCAAATTTCCGCTTAACCTATATAAACGACCTTTAAAAGGTAAAAAACACTCTATAAGAACTTTAAAATACCAGACTAGAAGGGTGTCACAAATTTTTTAAAAATTTTTATTATTCAAAGAAGGATTTTGTAAAAAGCTGCAGAATTGTAGTATTACGTTCTTATTTTGGAAAAAGGTGGTGTTTGTGAATGGAAGTGACTGACGTAAGATTACGCCGTGTAAATACAGAAGGTCGTATGAAAGCGATTGCCTCCATTACAATCGATCATGAATTTGTTATTCATGATATTAGGGTAATTGATGGCAATAATGGAATGTTCGTAGCTATGCCAAGCAAACGAACACCAGATGGAGAGTTCCGTGATATCGCGCATCCGATCACGTCTAGTACACGTGAGAAGATCCAAAACGCGGTGTTAACAGAATATCACCGTATGGGAGAGATGGAGTCTGCTTTAGAAGAAGCAGGAGCTTCTTAATATCTCAATAAGAATTTAGAGCCTAGTCAGAATGATTGGGTTCTTTTTATTTGCTCTTTTTTTCCTCATAAGAGAGAACCTTCCTATATATACCCCTTACATATGAAAAAATCACCCCATTTTTCAATAAAATTTATCAAACCATTGACAATCCCATGTCACTTCTTGAAATGACTACGTGTTTAAGATATATTCGTAATGGTATGTTAAGAATTATTTAAGATTTAGGAAAATGGATGGAGGTTCACAATGACAAATCGCTATGCGGTCATTCTTGCTGCGGGTCAAGGAACAAGGATGAAATCCAAGTTATATAAAGTGTTGCATCCTGTTTGTGGGAAACCGATGGTTCAACATGTGGTTGATCAGATCAACTCTCTTCAAATGAAACAGTTGGTGGCTGTTGTCGGCCACGGTGCTGAAAAAGTTCAAGATCAATTGGGCTCTGACGTTCAGTACGTGCTTCAAGAAGAGCAGCTTGGTACAGCACATGCTGTTATGCAAGCTGAAAACGCCCTAGCAAATAAAGAAGGAATCACACTTGTTGTTTGTGGTGATACACCTCTTATTACATCGGAAACAATGGAAAAACTCATTGCAGAACATGAGTCTCTTGGTGCAAAAGCTACCATTCTTACAGCTAAGGCTGAGGACCCAACTGGGTACGGACGTATTATACGTAACAGTGAGGGAACAGTTGAGCGCAATGTAGAGCACAAAGATGCATCTGAAGAAGAGCGTAAAGTTACTGAGATCAATACAGGAACTTACTGCTTTGATAATAAGGCGCTATTTGATGCGCTAAAACAAGTTAACAACGAAAATGTACAAGGCGAATATTATTTGCCAGATGTTATAGAGATTTTAAAAAATGCAGGTGAAGTTGTAGCTGCTTATCAAACACCTGATTTTAACGAAACATTAGGTGTTAATGATCGAGTAGCGTTATCGCAAGCTGAACGTTATATGAAGAAACGAATTAACGAACGTCATATGAGAAATGGTGTTACGCTGATTGATCCTGATCAAACCTACATTTCTGATGATGCAGAAATCGGTAGCGATACGGTCATCTATCCTGGGACTGTCATCTTAGGACAAACAAAAATAGGGGAAGAGAACATTATCGGACCTCAATCTGAGATCAAAGATAGTGTTATCGGAAGTGGAAACACGATTCGTCAATCTGTTATTCACGACAGTGAAGTTGGAGATCTGACGGCAATCGGTCCATTTGCTCACATCCGTCCGAAGTCCGTTCTTGAGAACAAAGTAAAGATCGGTAACTTTGTAGAAATAAAAAAATCTGTGATGAGTACAGGTAGTAAAGCGTCTCATCTTAGCTATATCGGTGATGCTGAGATTGGAAAAGATGTTAACTTAGGCTGCGGGTCTATCACAGTGAATTACGATGGTAAGAACAAGTTTTTAACAAAGGTTGAAGATGGTGCGTTTATTGGCTGTAACTCTAACTTGGTTGCTCCGGTTACCGTTGGCAAGAATGCTTATGTTGCAGCTGGCTCAACAATAACAGATGATGTACCTGCTGAGTCATTATCCATCGCGAGATCGCGTCAAACTGTTAAAGAAAACTATGTTCAAAAGCTAAACGAAAAACAAAACCAATAATTTTAAGAGTGGGGAAGGATGGAGCCATCAATGAGTACGTATGTAGATCCTACATTGAAAGTTTTCACGTTAAATTCTAACAAGGAATTATCAAAGGAGATTGCTCAGCACATTGGAATTGAGCTTGGAGAAAGTTCAGTTACAAAGTTTAGTGACGGGGAAATTCAGATTAACATTGAAGAAAGTATTCGTGGCTGTGAAGTTTACGTTATTCAATCTACAAGTGATCCCGTTAACCAACATTTAATGGAACTTTTAATCATGATTGATGCATTAAAGCGTGCTTCTGCAAAAACGATTAACGTAGTAATGCCTTACTATGGTTATGCGCGTCAAGACCGTAAAGCACGTGCACGTGAGCCGATCACAGCTAAACTTGTAGCTAACCTGCTTGAAACTGCTGGTGCAACACGTGTTATTGCAATCGATCTTCATGCGACTCAAATTCAAGGTTTCTTCGATATCCCAGTTGACCAATTACTTGGAGTGCCGATCTTAGCAAATTATTTTGCGAACAAAGAATTAGATGATATCGTAATCGTATCGCCTGATCATGGCGGAGTTACTAGAGCAAGAAAGATGGCTGATCGCTTGAAAGCACCAATCGCTATCATTGATAAGCGTCGCCCTCGCCCGAACGTATCTGAAGTTATGAACATCGTTGGTAATATTGAAGGAAAAACAGCAATCTTAATCGATGATATTATCGATACGGCTGGAACGATCACTCTAGCAGCTAATGCACTTGTAGAAAACGGCGCGAAAGAAGTTTATGCATGCTGTACGCACCCGGTTCTTTCAGGCCCTGCAATGGATCGTATCCAGAACTCTTCTATTAAAGAGCTAGTAGTTACAAACACAATCGTTCTTCCTGAAGAGAAGAAGATTGATAAAGTAACACAGCTTTCTGTAGCTCCTTTATTAGGAGAGGCAATCATTCGCGTTCACGAGCAACTATCTGTATCTAAATTGTTTGATTAAGATCATATAAATCTCTTCCATAGAGATTGTTGCATTCTCATCTTGAAAAGTTGATTGAAGTGGAAGGTGCGAGACTCCTGGGGGATCAGCGGGACAGGGGAGACTCTTAACAGCGCAGAGCGCTAAGAGGCTCACCTCACGCCCCCTGGAAAGCGAGCATCCTGAAACGGAAATCAACCACTTCCAAGAGCAACAAGGAAAACACTAATCAACTTTCGCTTAAGAAGTACTTGCTAAATCGATTTCTAACTTCGCGTTTTAAAATCTTTCAGTTCGGGTAATGCTTTAAAGAGACTCGAAATAGGAAAGGTGGATCTCATTATGGCAACGAATCTAACAGTCGAAAAAAGAAATACAGACAAACGTTCGATCTTAACGGAATTAAGAAATAAAGGACAGTTCCCAGCGAACCTTTATGGTTACGGAACGAAAGCTATTTCTTTATCCGTTGATGAGCCTGAATTTATTAAAGCTTACAGAGAAGTAGGAAAGAATGGCGTACTCAAATTAAAAGTAGATGGAAAAGATTATTCTGTCATGGTACAGGATATGCAAGTTCATCCTCTAAAAAATGCTGTTACGCACGTAGATTTTCTAGCAATTGACTTAAATAAAGAAACAGAAGCAGAGGTGCCGGTTGTACTAACAGGTGAATCTGTTGGTGTTAAGGAAGGTGGCGTATTGCAACGTGTACTTGCAACAGTAAACGTTAAAGCATTACCTGCTGACTTCCCAGAACAACTAGAAGCTTCTGTTGAAGAATTAAATATAGGGGATTCCTTATCAGTTAAGGACTTGCCAACAGGTAAAAAATACGAAATTCTTCACGAGGAAGACGAAGTAATTGCGAGTGTAACACCTCCAAAACTTCAAGATGAAGAAACGGACGAAGAAACAGAAGAAGCGGATGCAGAAGGAGATGCTCCAGAATCCTCTGAATCTGTTGCTGATGACAGTCAGGAAGAAGAAAAGAAAGACGAATAGAATGAATGAACATAAAAACGCAGCGGTCGCTGCGTTTTTATTCTGTTATCCCAATTGTGTATAATGTTAATAAGACAATTGAAGGTAAGGTGAACATAAAGTGAAATTGTTTATTGGGCTCGGGAATCCCGGATCTCGTTTTGATGGTACCCGGCATAATATAGGTTTTGAAGTTATTGATACATTATCAGACTCCTTAAACATCCCCCTGCAACAGACAAAGTTCAAAGGCATTTACGGAACAGGTATTATTAATGGAGAAAAAGTATTCTTATTAAAGCCTCTAACCTATATGAATTTATCTGGAGAATGCATCGGGCCTTTTATGGATTACTTTCAGATTCCATTAGAAGACATGATCGTCGTGTACGATGACCTTGATACGATTCCAGGAAAACTAAGACTTCGTACAAAGGGAAGTGCAGGCGGGCATAACGGTATTAAATCCATGATCGCTCACCTTGGCACGCAAGAATTTAAAAGAATCCGATTTGGTATCGGACGTCCTACGAACCAACAACCAGTTCCAGACTTCGTATTAAATCGTTTTTCTAAAGAGGAATCGGTAGATATCGAACACGGTATCGACCGATCTGTGAAAGCATGTGAAGCTTTTCTTGAAACACCGTTTGATAAAGTTATGAATAAGTTTAACGGCTAAAGAATAGATTACTCATGTTCCGCTCATAATGGTTAGTATAATGCTAACCGAAAGGGGACTGTGCATGGCTATTCATTACCGGTGCAGGCATTGTAAAACACATGTGGGTACGATTGATCACCACACTGTGAATGCAGCACAACTTGGATTTGAAACATTAAGTAACGAAGAACGGCAGGAATTACTCTCCTATAAAGAGAATGGAGATATAGAAGTTACGACGACATGTGAGGATTGTCAGGATACGCTAGAACGTAATCCGGAGTATCATACGCTGAAATCCTTTATTCAATAAGGTAATGCTTTGGCCACAGCCTATCTAAGCGGGCCAAAGCCTTTTTCTGTTTAAAATAGCTGTTTTCGTATTCCTTTGATGTTTTTGAAAGTAGTTGATTTCCGTTTCAGATGCTCGCTTTCCGTGGGGCAGGCGGTGAGCCCCCTGCCGCGTTGCGCCGTTAAGGGTCTCACCTGACCGCTTGTCCCACAGGAGTCTCCCATCTTACTCTACAATCAACTGATCAATGAAGGGTTTCTACTGATTTATCCGATAGCCAAAATTTTTAAAGATCACTATTTATAGAACCAACGACTAGCTCTTGTGAGAGGGGGAGTAAGAAATGCTTGGATTAAAGAAATATTTTAGTCAGGGAGAAGACTTGAAATCCATAATGGATGGCATTAATGGAGGATTAAAAGAACAACTCGTTGCTGGTCTTTCAGGCTCTGCTCGAACGATGCTGATCAGCAGTCTTCACGAGAATACAGGTAAACCTCAACTCGTTGTCACCCATAATCTATTTCAAGCACAAAAACTTTATGAAGATCTAACTTCTCTTTTATCTGAAGATGAAGTTTATTTATATCCTGTAAATGACCTCATTTCATCTGAGATGGCTATATCGAGTCCTGAATTGAAAAGCCAAAGAATCGAGGCTTTAAATCAGCTGAGTCGATCTTTTAAAGGTGTCATCATCACGCCGGTTGCAGGGCTAAGACGATATTTGCCACCCGTTGAGGTGTGGAAAAAAGCAGGCCTTGCTTTTCAGGTAGGAGAAGATATCGATTCGGATGAAATCTTGAAAAAATTAGTTGCGATGGGTTATGAACGATCATCGATGGTTCAAACACCCGGAGAATTCAGTGTGCGTGGTGGAATTATAGATATATATCCTCTTACTGAAAAGAACCCTGTTCGAATCGAGCTTTTTGACACAGAGATTGACTCTATTCGATTCTTTGAAGCAGAAACACAACGTTCTCAGGATAAGGTAAAGGCCATTTCTATTGCACCAGCTGAAGAACTCATTCTTTTTGATGAACATTATAACAACGCTGCAGACCGCATAGATGCAAAGTTGGCATCTACTTTAAAAAATATTAAAGATGATGCACTTAAAGAAACACTAGTTGAAAATATCAGCTATGAAACAGGAAGATTGCGTGAAAAGCAGCAGTTTCAAAGCATGTATAAATACGCATCTCTCTTTTACGATGAACCGGCGAGCCTTTTGCAATACATTTCACCTAACAGTTTAGTGGTTATGGATGAGATCGGCCGCATTCAAGAAACGAGCCAGCAGCTCGATAAAGAAGAAGCAGAATGGCAGACGGCACTCCTTGAGCATGGAGAGCTGGTACAGGACCTTACGATTTCACCTGATACCAATGGTTTGCTTGGTGATAAAAAGGCGTTCCCTATTATCTATCTATCATTGTTCTTAAGACATGTTCCTCATACACAGCCTCAAAATATTTTGAACGTAGAATGTAAGAGCATGCAGAATTTCCACGGTCAGATGAATGTTTTAAAAGGGGAGATGGACCGTTGGAAGAAGCTTGGATTTGCGATCGTTTTTGTAGCGATGAACAAAGAGCGGGCGAATCGATTAGAGCGTGTACTTGCAGATTATGAGATGGATGCAGGTATCATTGCGGCGGATCAGAACATTCAGCCGAAAACGAGTCAGATCTTACTTGGAGACCTTGGAAGTGGATTTGAATCTGTTAAGCAAAAGCTTGTTGTTATCACAGAGGAAGAAGTATTTACGAAAAAAGCAAAACGTCCTGCACGAAAACAGAAGATGACGAATGCAGAGCGCATCAAGAGCTATTCTGAACTAAAAGTAGGCGATTATGTCGTTCACGTGAATCACGGGATCGGTAAGTACTTAGGGATTGAAACGCTTGAGATCAAAGGCGTTCATAAAGATTACCTGCATATTAAATATTCCGGAAATGATAAGCTGTATGTCCCGGTTGAACAGATCGACCAAGTTCAAAAATATGTAGGATCTGAAGGCAAAGAACCTAAGATTTACTCTCTTGGCGGCAGTGATTGGAAGAAAGTGAAGAGCAGAGTCAAATCGTCTGTTCAAGATATTGCAGATGATCTCATCAAGCTTTATGCAGAGCGTGAGGCGAGCAGAGGATATGCTTTTGCTGAAGATGGTGCAGAACAGAGTGAGTTTGAGGGAAGCTTTCCTTATCAAGAAACGGACGACCAGCTTCGTGCCATTGAAGAGATCAAAAAAGACATGGAGAGTGTCCGTCCGATGGACCGTCTTCTTTGTGGAGATGTGGGTTACGGAAAAACGGAAGTGGCGATTCGTGCTGCGTTTAAAGCCATCATGGGCGGTAAGCAGGTAGCATTCCTTGTTCCTACTACAATCTTAGCTCAGCAGCATTTTGAAACGTTTCGTGAGCGGTTTTCCGAGTTTCCCATCACGATTGGAAGTTTAAGTCGTTTTCGATCTAAAAAAGAGCAAAATGAAGTGCTGAAAGGCTTAAAAGCAGGGACGGTCGATATTGCAATCGGAACACATCGTCTACTTTCTAAAGATGTTCAATATAAAGATCTAGGCTTGCTCATCATCGATGAAGAGCAGCGTTTTGGTGTTACTCATAAAGAAAAGATCAAAACACTAAAATCTAATGTGGATGTACTTACGTTAACGGCAACGCCTATACCGCGTACACTTCATATGTCGATGCTAGGTGTTCGCGATCTATCTGTTATTGAAACACCTCCTGAGAATCGTTTCCCTGTCCAGACGTATGTAATGGACTATAATGGTTCGCTCGTTCGAGAAGCGATCGAACGAGAGATGGGGCGCGGTGGTCAAGTATACTTCTTATACAACCGAGTTGATTCGATCGAACGAATGGCAGAGCAAATCTCGATGCTTGTTCCTGATTGCCGTGTTGCTTATGCTCACGGTCAGATGTCTGAGAATGAACTGGAAAGTGTCATGCTGGAGTTTTTAGAAGGAAACTATGATGTGTTAGTATCTACTACGATCATTGAGACGGGTGTGGACATTCCTAATGTAAACACATTAATCGTGTACGATGCGGATAAGATGGGACTCTCCCAGCTTTACCAGTTAAGAGGACGTGTTGGTCGTTCAAACCGTGTCGCTTATGCGTATTTCACGTATCAACGAGATAAAGTACTAACAGAAGTTGCGGAAAAACGTCTGCAAGCGATTAAAGAATTTACCGAGTTAGGATCAGGGTTTAAGATCGCGATGCGAGACCTTTCTATTCGTGGTGCGGGTAACCTCTTGGGTGCCCAGCAACATGGATTCATCGACTCGGTAGGTTTCGATCTATACTCACAGATGCTTGAAGAAGCGATTCAAGAAAGAAAAGGTAACAAACCTAAAGAAGTGGAAGAAGACGTTGACCTTAACATTGAGGTGGACGCTTACATTCCGACGAATTATATCGGTGACGAAAAGCAGAAGATCGAGATGTACAAACACGTACGTGCGGCAAAAGCTTTAAAAGATATATCCGACTTACAAGAGGAATTTGTTGATCGTTTCGGTGACTATCCAGTAGAGGTGGAATGTTTACTTTTAGTGGCGGGCATTAAACTCCGCGCCAAGCGAGAAGGCGTTAAGTTGATCGAACAAAAGCAGGACACGGTTAACATGATTCTAAACGAGAAGACGACTTCATCGCTTGATGGCGGAAAGATGTTCGAGATTGCCAATAAAATCGGCCGACATGTAAATCTTGGCATGCAGGGTAACCTCATGAAAGTGATTATTAACAGAAAACGAGTAAAAGATTTAGATCTGTTGAAACAGATCGACCTTTTCCTAAAAGAAATGAAGCATGCTAGGAAAGAAAAGACAACAAATACACCATAAATTATAATAACCCTCTCTTTCGTGAATAGAACAGGAGATGTAACAAATAATAAACCTAGGAAATGGAACATTCTTTCAGTGAAGGAACCATTTTGTTACATCAGTGATTCATCATCATCCGAAAGAGAGGGCATTATCTATATGAAAGCAACTGGTATCGTTCGACGTATTGATGACCTCGGGCGCGTTGTCATTCCAAAAGAAATCCGCAGAACACTTCGGATTCGTGAGGGAGACCCGCTTGAGATCTTTGTAGACAGAGATGGAGAGGTCATTTTAAAAAAATATTCTCCAATCAATGAGCTTGGTGATTTTGCAAAAGAATATGCAGAAAGCCTTGCAGACAGTACAGGTCATGTTGTGTTAATTGCTGACCGTGATACATACATTGCGGTAGCTGGCGGATCCAAGAAAGATTATCACAATAAAAGCATCGGTAAAGTAGTAGAAGCTTCTATGAGTGACAGAAAGACGTTAGTAGAGCCGAACGGAACGGAAGCTGAGCTGATCGATGGGATCAAAGAAAACACTTCTCACGTGATCGCGCCGATCATCGCAGGTGGAGACCCGATCGGAGCTGTTGTTATGGTAGGTAAAGAAGGAAAGAAGCTTACAGAACTTGAGCAAAAACTTGCTGAAACTGCAGCTGGATTTTTAGCAAGACAGATGGAGCAATAAGAAAGAGCGATTCATGCTCTTTCTTTTTTTTGCGCTGTTGGAATGAGTTGTCCTCCTTGTCGTTCTCTTTACGGCACAAGCGGAGAATCGCATATCGCAGGGCGATATACACGGACTATGGTATAATACCTTGAATTATGTTCATCCAAAAAGAATGTGTCGACAATTGTCGTCCCGGGAAATATTAATGTTATAAATTTTGAGGTACTTATGAAAACAAAGAACTATTCCGTGTGGGAAGGGGCTATGCTGCTGACTGCAGCTGCCATTATCGTAAAATTACTCAGCGTCGTATATCGGATTCCGTATCAGAATATGACAGGTGATTTTGGTTTTTATGTATTTCAGCAAGCCTATCCGTTTTATGCGATAGCCGTCGCTATTGCCTTCACAGGTTTTCCGATGGCTCTGTCAAAAATGATCGTATCAGTGAAAAACAATGACGATCATTTGATCAAAACTGCGGCGTGGACTTCTGTTATGTTAGGTTTAGTATCGTTCTTATTCTTATTTTTAGCGGCGCCATTTATCGCAGAATGGATGGGAGACAGGCGTCTAGAACTGCCGATTAAAGTGATATCTGTTCTTTTTCTTTTTATTCCGCTTTCCGCCTTTTTTAGGGGAACCTATCAGGGGTTCGGTGACATGCAACTGACTGCAGTTTCGCAGTTGATCGAACAGACTATAAGAGTTTCAGGCATTCTACTTTTATCTTATTATTTTGTCTCAAAAGGATATTCCAGCTATGAAACAGGAGCAGCGGCACTCTCAGGATCGGTTATGGGTGCAATCGCATCAGGCTTGTTTCTTCTTTATTTTTGGAGAAAAGGTGTAGCGAACCGATATAGCTCTCAAGCAAAATTTAGATTTTTATATGCCGCAGAGCTGTTAAAAACGAGCATCTATTTGTCATTAAGCGCACTGATTTTAGCGTTGATGCAGCTCGTTGATGCTTTTCTTTTCGTTAACGTTTGGATAGAAAGCGGCATGGAGGCTTATGACGCGAAACTACTGAAAGGTGTGTTTGACCGTGGTCAACCCCTACTTCAGTTAGGAACCGTGTTAGCCGCATCTGTAGCACTTGCTGTTGTGCCGGAGATGGCGTCACTCGCAGCAGAAAAGAAACAAAAAGAGATTCGAACGCTTGCCAAGCTCTCTGTGAAAATTTCTATCATTTTTGGCGGGGCAGCAGCAATCGGGCTTATCTTTATTATGAAACACCTCAATGTTATGCTGTTTAAAAATGATGATGGATCGCTTGCTCTTGCAATCCTCTGTATTTCAATTATTTTTGTATCCATCATCTATACGACCACAGGACTTTTACAAGGAATCGGTCATGGTCGGTTTGCGGCATATACCGTTCTTATCGCGGTATTGATAAAAATTATTGGCAACTTGCTGCTCATTCCTTCTTTCGGTATGGAAGGAGCAGCCGGGTCTACCGTTCTGGCCACCATGGCTGCGGCAATCGCACAATTGATGAAGCTTCAATTCGTTACGAAGTTTCTAACCGGAAGCAGAAAAAGAACACCCCTTACATTATTCATCTCTCTGTTATTGATGGGTGCCGGTGTATGGACATGGATTCATATGACGGAAAACTATATATTCAAAGCAGATACTCGCTTTGATGCGATGCTGATCAGTATCAGTGCTTCATGTATTGGTGCAGTGATCTATATTCTCTGTATCTTGGTATTTAAAGTATTTTCTCAAAATGAATGGAACTCGGTCTTTCATTCTATAGGTTTTATTCAAAAAGTGTTTAAACGTCTTAAAAAAAGGAGACCATGATGACGAAGAAGATTACGATTATCGGGTTAGGTGCAGGAGATTTAGACCAGATGACACTTGGCATCTACCGCATGTTAGAATCAGCTGAAAAAGTTTACGTACGTACGATTCATCACCCATCGATCGAAGAATTAATGAAACAAGGAAAGCAATTTGTCGCGTTTGATGAAATCTATGAAAAACATGATCAGTTTGAACCAGTGTACGAAGAAATTGCCGAAACCCTATTTAAACAAGCTGAGGTAGAAGATCATGTCCTTTATGCTGTGCCAGGCCACCCGTTAGTTGCGGAGCAAGCGGTGCAGATTCTTCTTCATAAGAGTGAGAGTAGAGGAATTGAGGTTGCGGTAGCTGGCGGAAAGAGTTTCCTGGATGAGATGTATACAGCACTCAAGATTGACCCGATTGAAGGCTGCCAGATTCTTGATGGAACTTCATTAAAAAAAGATGAGGTTCAGATCAGACATCACCTTGTTATCGTGCAAGTGTACGACAACTTTATCGCTTCAGAAGTAAAGCTAACCTTGATGGATAAGTATCCTGATGATTATGAAGTAACGATCGTTACAGCAGCAGGCAGTGCTGAGGAGTCTATGAAAGTAGTACCGCTATATGAGTTAGATCAGTCTGTTACATTGAATAATTTAACTGCCGTGTATGTTCCTCCGGTAAAAGAAGAAGAACTGTTGTACAGAGACTTTGCGTTTTTAAAGAACGTCATTGCTCGACTACGCGGTCCTGGAGGCTGTCCGTGGGATCAGAAACAAACGCATGTGACGTTAAAGAAGTATTTGATCGAAGAAGCTTATGAAGTGTTAGAGGCGATTGATGAAGAAGACGATGATGCTCTGGCTGAAGAATTAGGCGATGTGCTGCTTCAAGTTCTGCTTCACGCGCAGATTGGTGAAGATGAAGGCTTCTTTGTTCTAGAAGATGTGATCGAAACGTTAACCGAAAAGATGATCCGCCGTCATCCGCACGTTTTTAGCGATGTTTCTGCAGAAGATGCAGATCAGGTTGTAGCGAATTGGGATGCGATTAAATCACAAGAAGCAGGAAAAGAAGATCGTGATTCATTATTAGATGGCGTACCAAAGGGAATTCCAGCTATCCAAAAAGCATTTCTTTATCAAAAAAAGGCAGCAAAAGTTGGCTTCGACTGGAAAGAAGTTGAACCGGTAGTCGATAAGATCTTAGAAGAATTAAGAGAGTTTCAAGAAGCCGAGGGCGATGAACAGCAAAAAGAATTAGGAGATCTGTTGTTCTCTGTTGTGAATCTAGCCCGTTTCTACAAGATTGATCCGGAAGAAGCTCTAAATGAAACAAACCGTAAATTTAAGAAGCGTTTCAATTACATCGAGCAGGAACTCAAGAAGCAAAGTCTGTCTTTTGAGGACGTCACTTTAGAAGAAATGGACCGTCTTTGGAACGAGGCAAAATAATTTTTTTTTCAACAAAGAAGGATTATAGTGAAAAATAGAGAATATTTTCTCGAGAAATATCATGAAACCCTTAATTATAGGGGGTTTCTAGCGAAATCTTTGATAGAAACTTTAGGAGGTAATTAAAATGAACAAAAATGAATTGGTAACAAATATCTCAGAAAAGTCAGGACTTACTAAGAAAGACGTAGAAACAGTCGTTAATGGCGTAATCGATGAAATCACTTCTGCTCTAAAAGACGGAGACAAAGTACAGTTTGTTGGATTCGGAACTTTCGAAACTCGTGAGCGTTCTAGCCGTACTGGCCGCAACCCTCAAACAGGTAAAGAAATTCAAATTCCAGCAGCAACTGTTCCGGCATTTAAAGCAGGAAACAAGCTGAAAGAAGCTGTTAAGTAAGCATGCGCTTAGATAAATTTCTGAAAGTCTCGCGCCTGATCAAGCGGAGAACCGTGGCGAAAGAGATTTCAGATCAAGGGCGTATCTCCATTAACGGATTGCAAGCGAAGGCTTCCTCTGATGTAAAAGTAGGGGACGAGCTTGCGATACGTTTTGGTCAAAAGCTTGTGAAAGTTAAGATCAACGAGCTTAAAGATATGACAAAAAAAGAGGACGCGGATAACATGTATACCGTCCTCGAAGAAAACCGCATCGAAACGACTGAGTAAAGAACCTGATTTTTTCAGGTTCTTTTCTTTTTTTAGCGAAAATTGTTTAACACTTACGAAATCTTGTTATATACGAGTAGGTTTGTAAGAGTCGTTTTAAAGGAAAGGTTTTCGTACAGCTTGTTCTATTCTCTTTTGATGTTTCATACATTTGTATGGAATAGAGGAGGGGAATGTATGGACCAACGATATGATCTGAATGGATATAATCAAAAAGTGAGCACACCAAACCATGATGTAAGAATGATAGGAAGAAAGAATTTAGAGATCACGGGTGTAAAGCAAGTTGAAAGTTTTGATAATGAAGAATTCTTGCTTGAGACAACAATGGGCTTTTTAGCGATTCGCGGGACAAACTTGAAGATGAAGAATCTTGATGTGGAATCAGGTGTTGTAAATATTGAAGGAAAAGTATTCGATCTCGTTTACCTCGACCAGCAGACCGGTGAAAAAACTAAAGGCTTCTTCGGCAAGCTGTTCAAATGACCTTAACCGTACAGTTTGAAACGATGCTCTCTATGGTCCTCATGGGTATATGGATCGGAATGGCTGTCGATACGTACAGCCGATTCATTCATGAGAAGCGAAAGTGGCATTGGCTCCATTTCTTAAACGATCTGATGTTTTGGTTGGTACAGGCTTTGCTGGTCTTTTATGTTCTTCTACACGTGAATCACGCGGAGATTCGATTTTATATTTTTATTGCTCTCATTTGCGGATATGCGGCGTACCGAGCACTCTTTGAACGAATCTATAAAAAGATACTTGAGTGGATGGTATCAGCGGTCACCTCACTTTTTCGTTTTTTATACCGTTTACTTAACTCTTTAATCGTTATGCCGATAAAATGGTTAATTATGCTCATATCCGCTATTCTTTTATATGTACTTAACATCTTGCGGAAAATTATTATGGTACTATTCATGATTCTTTTTTCTCCTTTTAAGTGGGTTGGAAGACTCATATGGCGTTTCATACCAAAGCAAAAATGGTATAATTTAAAAGAGAAATATTCAAAATTAGCAGGGTTTTTCATTTCTGCGAAGAATAAAGTCAGCAATTGGAAGGGAAAAAAGAAGTAAAGGAGGGGAACAGCGAACAAATGCGCCAGAAAAAAATAACAGAGATTCACTCACAATACATCCAGAATAAAGAGCGTCATGAGCAAGTGATCGCTAAACGTAAGCGTGGTTTATACAGGCGCTTAACGGGGGCTTTTATCGTATTTTCCTTTTTTGCTTTTTTAATTATTACGGGTATTGCAGAACAGCTCTCCCTTTTAAATGAAAAACAGACGGAACAAAAAGAATTAAGCGATGAATACAAAGCTCTTTTAGAAGAAAAGGCACAACTTAAAGATGAAGTGAATAAACTAAAAGACGAAGAATACATTGGAGAAATCGCCAGACGCGACTTTTTTATGTCAAAACCTGGTGAAACAATTTTTAAACTTCCAGAATAAAGCATTAAGCGTAGATTGACACGCAGATTTTTTCGATTGTATAATAAGTAATGATATCTTAGGAGATTTTTTAAGGAGGAGCATTTTTTGCATGTCAATTGAAGTAGGCAGCAAGTTGCAAGGTAAAGTTACTGGGATTACTCATTTTGGAGCGTTTGTAGAGCTGCCAGGGGGTACAACAGGACTCGTGCATATTAGCGAAGTTGCGGATAATTACGTAAAGGACATCAACGAATTTCTTAAAGTTGGTGATCAAGTCGAAGTTAAGGTTATGAGCGTCGAAAAGGACGGGAAGATCGGTTTATCTATCAAGAAAGCAAAAGAAAATGTTGCATCTGCTAGTAGACCAGCTCCTGCAAGAGGCGGATTTAACAAATCTCGCAAAGGTCCTAACCGAGGCGGTAACAACCATTCAACAGCATTATCTTTTGAGGATAAGATGAACAAATTCCTTAAAGATAGTGAAGATCGACTCACTACTTTAAAGCGTAGTACTGAATCAAAAAGAGGTGGCCGCGGCGGCCGAAGAGGATAATTGTTGCATTTTTAATGCTCATTCATCTATATATATGGCTAGCACTCTATTCTTTAAGAATAGAGTGCTTTTTTGTTTGTTGTTAGCTGTTATTCTTTGTGTCAGTATGCTATCGTTTAAGATAATAAAGGTCTTTTTCTAAAAGATTGTTGCTTTCAAATCCTTTTCTCCTTTGATAGTTGATTGGAGTGCAAGGTGCGAGACTCCTACGGGACGAGCGGTCAGGTGGAGACTCCTAATGGCGCAAAGCGGCAGGAGGCTCACCGCACGCCCCGTGGAAAGCGAGCGACCTGGAGCGGAAATCAACTCCTTTCAAGAGTAAGACAAAAAACTTTTTCGACAAATTTTCAAAGAACCGTTGACAGAGTACCCGGATAGATGTAATATACTACTTGTGTCTTTTACAAATGGCGGTGTAGCTCAGCTGGCTAGAGCGTACGGTTCATACCCGTGAGGTCGTGGGTTCGACTCCCTCCGCCGCTACCATTTTTAATTTTGACATCTACATACAAACGTTCAAGAGTATCCGTCAGCGGGTACTCTTTTTTTGTTTCTATCCCCATCAAAATCATTTTAAACATCTATCATTTTATATTTTTCTTCATAATTCTCCTTAATAACTTCAAAAATGAAACTTCCTCTTCTCTTTTTGTAAGAATGTTGTAAGCTTTTGCTCTTCTTTCGTGAAATAGTGGAGAAGTCCGTCGATAAGTTTTTAAAACTTAAACTGCTCTTTTGACAAAATCTTTGTTCTAAACCTGTTTATAATGGTTACACAAATTGGAAACGGGTGGTGTATGGGATGTGGCAGAAAGTAGAACAAGAGGTACTCGAACCGATCAGAGGAATGATCTGGGTAGAAAAAGGTCAGCAGGCAGTAACGAAGACGAGTAAGAGATGGCTTCAGATTTTGAACCAGAGCATTTTTAACTGGAGAATGCTGTTGTTTGGAATTGGTTTTTTGTTAGGACGAGCTATGATTCTAGCTGAGATGTCTCCCTTTGCTTTACCATTTGCGGCTAGTGTGTTCGTTTTGAGAAAAGAAAGAACAGGTATTGCTGTCTTTGCGATCTTGGCAGGAGCGATGTCGCATCAACCGATGAACGCTTTGTTCTTTATCAGTGCCTTACTCGTATATGCTAGTCTTCAAAAAGGAGCAGACCTGTTCATAAAGAATCGTATGCAAAGTCTTCCGCTCTTGGTTTTCGGTTCTTCCTTAATCACGCGAACCGTGTTCTCTATGTTTGGTGAAGGAGGATTAGAGCGTGTCGATACGATGCTCGCGCTAGTTGAAGGAGGACTAAGCTTAGTCCTTACGTTAATCTTCTTACAAAGCATACCGTTATTAACGAATAAAAAGATTCCACAGTCGTTAAAAAACGAAGAGATCGTTTGCTTGATGATCCTTCTTGCTTCTGTCATGACCGGCACGATCGGCTGGCAGATCAATGATGTAGCAGTAGAACATGTTGTTTCACGTTACTTAGTATTGTTGTTTGCTTTTGTAGGAGGCGCTGCGATCGGTTCTACTGTTGGTGTTGTTACAGGTCTGATCCTCAGTCTCGCGCAAGTGGCAAGCCTTTCTCAGATGAGCCTATTAGCATTCTCTGGACTGCTTGGTGGTCTTTTGAAAGAGGGTAAACGATTTGGGGTAAGTCTCGGGCTTATCATCGGAACCGTTATGATCGGTTTATATGGTGAGGGAAGGTCTGAAATTACATCCACATTGATGGAGTCAGGGTTTGCTGTTCTGCTCTTCCTTCTAACACCGAAGACTGCGATCAGCAATATTTCAAAATATGTACCAGGTACAAGAGAACATTCCATGCATCAACAGCAATATTTGAAGAAGATTCGCGACGTAACCGCGAGTCGTGTTGAGCGATTCTCAAGCCTCTTCCAAGCTCTATCCCATTCGTTTCAATCCGTAGGTTCCACTTTAAATGAGGAAGAGAGCACACGTGAAGTGGATCTTTTCTTAAGCAACATTACAGAAAAAACGTGCCAGACTTGTTTTAAGAAAGAGCAGTGTTGGGCACAGAACTTCACAACGACTTACGACCTGATGACAAGGCTCATGGTCGAACAAGAAGATTATAGTGATATTAAGGATCGAAAATTAAAACGAGAATGGGAAAAGCATTGCATCAAGCCTGAAAAGATAACCGATCTTATGAATAAAGAACTAACGCAATATCGAGCTTCTCAAAAATTGAAGATACAAGTGCAAGAAAGCCGTCGTTTAGTAGCTGATCAATTGATGGGTGTTTCACAAGTGATGGGCGATTTTGCAAAAGAGATACAGCGGGAACAAGAGAACCATCAAATCCAAGAAGAACAGATCAAAGACTCTTTGGCTCAAGCAGGAATTGATGTTGGCCATGTGGATATTTACAGTCTAGAAACGTCTAATGTCGATATTGAAATGACGATTCCTTCTTGCAACGACTCCGGGATCGCTGAGAAGCTTATCGCGCCGATCTTATCCGACATATTGGAAGAGACGATTCTCGTGACGCATGAAGATTGCGCAAACTATCCGAGTGGCTTCTGTCATCTCTCTTTTCATTCAGCAAGAGAATATGTGGTTGAAACAGGAATTGCCTCAGCAGCTAAAGGGGGAGCGTGGCTTTCGGGGGATAGCCATTCGACGATAGAGATCGGCGCTGGGAAGTTCGCTGTTGCGATTGCAGATGGAATGGGTAACGGAGAACGAGCGTTCATTGAAAGCAATGAAACGCTTCAGCTTCTGCAAAAAATTCTTCAGTCTGGTATTGAAGAAGAAGTGGCTATTAAGTCAGTTAACTCTGTGCTCTCGTTGCGTACAACAGATGAAATATTTTCTACGCTGGACCTTGCGATGATCGATCTGCAAGATGCTTCTGCTAAATTCTTAAAGATTGGTTCAACGCCAAGCTTTATTAAACGCGGAGACCAGATCAAAACAGTGGAAGCGAGCAACCTGCCGATGGGCATCATTCGAGATTTTGATGTTGACGTTGTTGATGAACAGCTGAAAGCAGGAGATATCCTCATCATGATGAGTGATGGAATCTACGAAGCTCCACGTCATATCGAAAATATAGATGCGTGGCTGAAGCGAAAGATCAGAGAGATCGATACAGAAGATCCGCAAGAGATAGCAGATCTGATCATGGAAGAGGTGATTCGTTCAGGAAATAACGGAATCGAGGATGATATGACGGTCGCTGTAACAAAGATCGAAAAGAACATTCCAAAGTGGGCAACTGTTCCTCAATATCCGAAAGTCGCGATCAATCGAAAGAAAGCTCAATAGTTTATGAGAATAAGAGGTCGTTCTTTTCTTTGGAAAAGAGCGGTCTTTTTTGTTTGTAGTCGTTCGCTGTTGTGAGTGGACAGTATTTTTCCAGAAGTGGACATTAATTAGTGAAGACTGGACAGTATTTATGTAGAAGTGGACAGTATTCCCGCTCCGACTTCATTTAGTGATTATGTTTCGCGGTCTTTCTTGCGTATAAACCATTCCATTCTTGACGAAGATGGTAATAGTTAAAATTCGTACTTGAGAGGGGTTAGCGTTATGCGAAACAAAGGAACGCTGCGTCAAATTTTACTGATTACAGATGGATGCTCGAATCAAGGTGAAGATCCGATCGCAATGGCGGCACTTGCTAACGAACAAGGAATAGCTGTAAACGTCATTGGCGTACTGAATGAGAATGCACCAGAGTATCATAGACAAGGTTTAAAAGAAGTAGAAGAGATCGCGATGGCCGGCGGTGGCATAAGTCAGGTAGTCTATACGAAACAACTTGCACAAACGGTGAAAATGGTCACTCAAAAAGCAATGGCCCAAACGATAAAAGGTGTTGTTAATGCTGAACTGCAACAGATACTTGGAAGTCAGTCTACCATGGAAGATCTTCCGCCAGACAAAAGAGGAGAAGTCATTGAAGTTGTCGATGAGATGGGAGAGACTATGAACCTTGAGATCTTAGTGTTGATTGACGCTTCGGGATCAATGGAAGACAAGATGTTAACGGTTCAAGAGTCTCTGCTTGATCTATCCATCTCGTTGAACTCGAGAATAGGAGATAATGAATTTGCACTCTATGTTTTTCCGGGCAAAAGAACAGAGGCAGAAGAACTTTTAAACTGGTCGTCAAAACTTGAATCGATCGGCAAAACATTTTCAAAGATTTCACTTGGCGGGATCACACCGACAGGTCCTGCGATAAAAGAGGCTATAGCGGCTTTTGGCCGTAAACGATCGTCAAAAAGGAGATTCTTGTCCGATGATGCCCCAGGATATACGAACGAGTCCGGTATGTAACTTAGCAGTTGGTGATGAAATACGCGGTAAGTGGAATCATTCCAGATATCGGATCCGGCGCCGTTTAGGGTATGGAGCAACCGGTGCCGTCTACTTAGCTGATTCGGATCGAGGGGTGGTCGCACTTAAGATCGGGCATGATCAGATGTCAATTACATCTGAGGTCAATGTGCTGAAGCGTTTTTCTAAGGTCCAGGGGAAAGTCCTTGGACCTTCTTTAATCGATGTCGATGACTGGGTGACGAAAACTGCCACATATCCCTTTTATGCGATGGAATATTTAAAAGGAGAGACACTCTTTGATTTTATGAAGACAAAGTCTCCTGAATGGGCAGGTATTTTACTCGTACAGTTACTAACAGATCTTCATACCCTTCATCAGGCGGGATGGGCGTTCGGTGATTTGAAACCTGACAATCTGCTTGTGACGGGCCCACCTTACCGGATCCGCTGGATCGATGTTGGAGGAACGACTGTGATGGACAGGTCGATCAAAGAATACACAGAATTCTATGACCGAGGATATTGGAGTAAAGGAACAAGAAAAGCTGAGCCATCGTATGATCTGTTCTCAGCGGGGATGGTGATGGTGAATCTAGCATATCCTTCACGCTTTACGAAAAACGGAGATCCCGATAAACAGTTTCAGTCTAAAATAACAGGCAGCCCGATGCTTAAGCCATACGCGCCTATCTTACAAAAAGCATGGAACGGCAAATACCGCAGTGCAGAAGAGATGAGAAACGAGCTCGTTCTGTTATTGAACGCTAATGATAAAGCCAGATCTCCTCAAACACAGAGGAATTCAACACAAAAACCAGCATCAAGACAAGCGCAAAAGAAAAAGAAAAGCAATTTTATCGTAGAAACATTTTTAGTCTTCACGTTTGTTTTCGTTGTGTACTTTTTTTACATGCTCGGTCAAACGATGTAAATAGTGTTCGTTCCTGCAATTCTTTGTTATGATTTTAAAAGGCATTTTCGTAGAACTGCGTTTGCTCTTGGAAGTGGTTGCTTTCCGTTACAGGTTGCTCGCTTTCCGGGGGGCGTGCGTTGAGCCTCTTAGCGCTATGCGCTTATAAGAGTCTCCCCTGTCCCGCTTTAAGAAAGTATTCTTGCTCCTGCGTCTACAAGTTATGCTATCGAAGTGAGATTCCTCGTCGCATGCCTTGCGAGAAGTTTCTCATGTGGCAGGCACGCACTCTGCACTTCAATCAACTTGTCATTGAAGAAACCAAATGAACAATCTAACAGAGAAGAACTTATTTACATTCAGCCTATTCTTTGGGGTTAACAAGTCCAACGAAAACAAGCCTTATTAAAAACGGAAAATGAAGGAGCGGTTCACGTTGCAGGAAGTGGAGAATTTTATTAAAAGACACCAGCTTCTTTCGGCTCCTCAAACTGTAGTGATCGGTGTTTCCGGAGGACCAGATTCTTTGGCTTTGCTGCATTTTTTATGGAGAAGGTCTTCTTATTACAAAATTAAGATCGTCGCTGCCTCATTCGATCATCGCTTAAGAGGTGACGAGTCGGCATCAGAACTCGCGTTTGTTAAGAGCTTTTGTGATGAGCGGAATATTACTTTTGAAGGTGATAGCGCAGATGTTGCAAGCTATCAAGCGGAACATAATTTGTCTTTACAAGCCGCTGCTAGAATCTGTCGATACAATTTTTTCGAGAACGTGATGAAAAAACACCGTGCAGAGGCGCTCGCTTTGGCGCATCATGGCGACGATCAAGTGGAAACGATGCTCATGAGGATGACGAGGGGAAGCGAAGGATTTAGTTCCGCTGGCATCCCGGTGAAACGTCCTTTTGCTACAGGTAAAATAATTCGTCCTTTTTTAGGAATAACAAAAGACCAAATCGAGCATTATTGTAAAGTAGAAAACCTGTTTCCCGTTTATGATTCAAGCAATGAAAGTGATAAATATGTTCGGAATCGCTTCAGAAAAAAAATTCTGCCTTTTTTAAAACAGGAAAACCCTAACGTGCATGAAAGATTTCAGTATTTAAGTGAAACTATTTCCGAAGATGAAGCGTATATATTAAAACTGGCTGAAATAGAGTTAGAAAAGGTTTTAATCAGGCGGACAGAGGGGAAAATAGAGTTATCTGTATCTGCTTTTAACAAGATGCCTATTCCTTTACAAAAAAGAGGGATTACACTAATATTGAACTATCTGTATAAAATTAATCCTTCATCTCTTTCCTCTGTACATAAGGAAAACTTTCTTAGTTTGCTCGGAAGTGAGCATCCGTCCGGAATGTTGCATTTTCCGTCAGGTTTAGTAGTTAGCCGAACTTATGACAGATGTTTGTTAAGTTTTGAGCATATCGTCAAAAATGAGGAAGGGTCTTATGACTTTTCACTAGAGCTGCCCGGTTATGTAGAACTGCCGAATGGACGTATAACTGCTGAAATAACAGATTGTGAACCCGCTTTACAAAGAGGAAAAGATGTTTTTGTGTTTTCAATGAAAGAGGTTGATCTCCCGTTACGAGTTCGCACCCGAAAACCAGGTGACCGGATGGCGATTGCCGGCGTCGGTTCTCGGAAATTAAAAGATATATTTATTGATGCTAAAGTGCCGCAGGAAGAAAGAAACGTTTGGCCGGTTGTTGTTGATGCAAACGGTAAGATTATTTGGCTTCCAGGGCTAAAACACATTAGACGTCATCAAATAGATCCATCAGAACTTTGGGTTATCCTACGCTTTCATAAAAAATCGCCATGACGTCTAGGAGGCTTGTTGAACATGCATGATGAAATTTTAGAAACACTTATTTCCGAAGAAGCTATTCAAAACAAGATTAAAGAACTTGGTAAAGAGCTTTCTGTGGAATATAAGGAACGCTTTCCATTGGTGGTTGGGGTTTTAAAAGGTGCTCTACCTTTTATGGCAGACTTGATCAAACGTATGGATATCCATCTTGAGATCGATTTAATGGCAGTGTCCAGCTATGGTGCATCTACCGTTTCTTCTGGTCAAGTTAAAATTGTTAAAGATTTAGATACTTCCTTAGAAGGTCGAGACGTTATCATTGTAGAAGATATTATTGACAGTGGTTTAACGCTCAGCTATCTCGTTCAACTGTTTAAGGCACGTAAAGCAAAATCGGTTAAGATCGTTACTTTGCTGGATAAGCCTACAGGACGTAAGGTTGATATCGCTCCAGATCTTGCTGGCTTCATCGTTCCTGATGCTTTTGTTGTTGGTTATGGATTGGACTACATCGAGAGATACCGTAACTTGCCTTACATTGGCGTTTTAAAGCCAGAGATCTACGAAAAGAAAGAATAGAAAACCGCATAAGATTTGATTGTTCGCCTAAGGAGGTAAGGAATGAATCGCATCTTCCGTAATACTATATTTTATTTATTAATCTTTTTAGTTGTGGTTGGAGTTGTCAGCTTTTTTAACGGCAACAACAACGAAGTCAAAGAAATTCGTTATGATCAGCTGACTAAGTACATCGAATCAGGCAAAGTGGAAAGCATCGTTTACCAGCCTGAGGGTGGCGTATACGTTGTCCGCGGCCAGCTTGAAGGAGCTAAAGAAGGAGAAGTATTCCAAACGAATGCTCCTCTAACTGGTAACACACTAGCTGAAATTGAAAAGCTTGCTGATTCATCAAATGTTGAATTTAAACAGCAAGAACAGACGAGTGGCTGGGTGACGTTCTTCACCTCAATAATTCCGTTTGTCATTATCTTTATCTTATTCTTCTTCTTACTTAACCAAGCGCAAGGCGGCGGAAGCCGAGTAATGAACTTTGGTAAGAGTAAAGCTAAACTTTACAACGAAGAAAAGAAAAAGGTTACGTTTAAAGACGTAGCTGGTGCTGATGAAGAGAAACAAGAGCTAGTTGAAGTTGTTGAATTCTTAAAAGATCCGCGTAAATTCTCTGCGCTAGGTGCGCGTATTCCAAAAGGTGTTCTTTTAGTAGGACCTCCGGGTACTGGTAAAACACTTCTTGCACGTGCAGTAGCAGGAGAAGCTGGCGTTCCGTTCTTCTCGATCTCAGGTTCTGATTTCGTTGAGATGTTCGTCGGTGTCGGTGCATCACGTGTTCGTGACTTGTTTGAAAACGCTAAGAAAAACGCACCATGTATCATCTTTATCGATGAGATTGATGCGGTAGGTCGTCAGCGTGGAGCTGGTCTTGGCGGAGGTCATGACGAGCGTGAGCAAACACTTAACCAATTGCTAGTTGAAATGGATGGTTTTGGTGCTAATGAAGGAATTATCATTATCGCAGCTACCAACCGTGCTGATATTCTAGATCCAGCCCTTCTTCGTCCGGGACGTTTTGACCGTCAGATTCCGGTTAACCGCCCAGATGTTAAAGGACGTGAAGAAGTACTTCAAGTGCATGCGCGCAATAAGCCGCTTGCAGAAGACGTTAATTTGAAAACGATCGCGATGCGCACTCCAGGTTTCTCTGGCGCGGATCTAGAAAACTTATTGAATGAAGCAGCTTTAGTTGCTGCTCGTACGAATAAGAAAAAGATTGATATGGATGACGTTGATGAAGCGATCGACCGTGTTATTGCAGGACCTGCGAAAAAGAGCCGTGTGATTTCCGAAAAAGAAAAGAACATTGTTGCTTATCATGAAGCGGGTCACACTGTTATCGGTCTAGTTCTTGAAGGAGCTGACACTGTTCATAAAGTTACCGTTGTCCCTCGTGGTCAAGCAGGTGGTTACACAGTAATGCTTCCGAAAGAAGATCGTTACTTTATGACAAAACCTGAATTAGAAGATAAGATCGTTGGACTTCTTGGAGGCCGTGTGGCTGAAGAGATCACGTTCAAGGAAGTTAGTACGGGAGCTCACAATGACTTCCAGCGTGCGACTGGAATCGCTCGCCGCATGGTAACAGAGTTTGGTATGAGTGAACGTCTAGGACCGATGCAATTCGGTTCATCACAAGGCGGTCAAGTCTTCTTAGGAAGAGACTTCAATAACGAGCAAAACTATAGTGATGCAATTGCGCATGAAATTGATTTAGAAGTTCAGCGTATCATCAAAGAATCTTACGAGCGTTGCCGTCAGATCCTTACTGAGCATAATTCTAAGTTAGAAATCATCGCTCAAACATTGTTAACTGTAGAAACGCTTGATGAAGAACAAATCAAAGAACTCGTTAAAACAGGTAAACTACCTGACAGAAAAACGATTTCTAACCCATCTGATGATGTTAAAGTAACACTTAACAAAAAAGATGAAGAGCCAAAACAAGACTAATTTCAAAAGGACAC
This sequence comes from Fictibacillus nanhaiensis, assembly GCF_049537595.1. Classification (GTDB taxonomy): domain Bacteria; phylum Bacillota; class Bacilli; order Bacillales; family Fictibacillaceae; genus Fictibacillus; species Fictibacillus nanhaiensis_F. Next base: position 12,476 of record NZ_JBMULM010000009.1, on the reverse strand, counting down.
CTCAGAGCTGAGGTGTCTTTTTTTGTATTACTTTTTGCTTTTGAAAGTAGTTGATTTCCGCTCCAGGTTGCTCGCTTTCCATGGGGCGACCGGTGAGCCCCATGTCTAGTTTCAGTGACTAGCCCCTCGAGGTCAAAAGGTAAACGGTCAAGAAGGCAAAGTGCGCCTTCCGAGCCCATTTACCTTTTGCTTGTCGGGCCTGAACGAGTCACTTCCACTTTTCGGACTGCCGCTTTGCGCCCTTAAGGGTCTCACCTGACCGCTCAAAGATTGTCTCTCTGCTCCTGCGTCTACAAGTTTATGCTAACGAAGTGAACTTCCTCGTCGCATGCCTTGCGAGAAGCTCCTCATGTGGCAGGCAGGCAACCTTACGCTACAATCAACTTGTCAATGAAGATAACAATAAAAAACATCCAAAAGCATCAACCCTTTAGAAAAAAAGCATCTTAAAAAGGTTTAAGTTTGTTTGTTTTGTTCTTTATCATCATTGACAAGCTTATAGAAGTGGAAGTTTTGAGACTCCTGGGAAGGCAGCGGGTATTTTGGATTGTTTTATTCTTTCCCTTCACTGACAGGTTGATTGGAGTGAAAGGTAGGAGACTCCTGCGGGACAGGTAGGCGGGTGAGACACTTATACGTGAAACGTACGAATGTGGCTCACCGCCTGCCCCGCGGAAAGCGAGTACCTGTAACGGAAATCAACCACTTTCACAGACAACATGAATAAGCGAAAAATTCCCAATAAGCCGCCTTGCTTTACTCCTATACGTTTTATGTTATAACTATTATAGAAACTTAAGATAAGAAGCGGGGACAAATTCCATGATTTTTGTGTTTGATGTCGGAAATACGAATATTGTTTTAGGACTCTACGAGAATGATGAACTGAAGCATCATTGGAGAATTCATACATCACGTGAAAAAACAGAGGATGAGTATGGCATGCTTATACTCGATCTGTTCCGCCACGTTAATATTCATAAAGAGCAGATTGAAGGTATCATTATATCTTCGGTTGTTCCACCAATCATGTTCGCCTTAGAGCGTATGTGTGTAAAATATTTTAACCAACGTCCATTAGTAGTGGGACCTGGTATAAAGACAGGGTTAAATATTAAATATGAAAACCCAAGAGAAGTAGGTGCAGACCGAATTGTTAACGCGGTTGCTGCTATTCATGAATATGATGCACCGCTGATCATCGTTGATTTTGGTACAGCTACTACGTATTGTTACATCAATGAAAACAAACAGTATATGGGAGGAGCAATCGCGCCGGGTATCAACATCTCAACAGAGGCTCTTTATACGAAAGCGGCGAAATTACCGCGTATTGAGATTGCTAAGCCTGAGGGTGTGATCGGAAAGAATACGGTGAACGCGATGCAGGCGGGTATTCTCTATGGATATGTAGGACAAGTAGAGGGTATTGTAAAAAGAATGAAAGAACAGTCTGAGGTTGAACCAAAAGTAATTGCGACGGGTGGACTTGCGAATTTAATTGCAGCGGAAAGCAACGTGATCGATCACGTTGATCCATTTTTAACATTAAAAGGTCTATTGCTGATATACGATAAAAATAAGAATGGTTAAAGGGTGAGTTTCAATGAATGATTATTTAATTAAAGCCCTTGCTTATGATGGGCAGATCCGCGCTTATGCGATCTCTTCTACTGAGATGGTAAGTGAAGGACAAAGAAGACACGACACATGGCCGACAGCTTCAGCTGCATTAGGAAGAGCGATGACTGCTTCGACCATGATGGGTATGATGCTAAAAGGTGAAAACACCAGCATAACGGTGAAGATTGAAGGCGGCGGTCCAATCGGAGTGATCATCGTAGATAGCAACACAAAAGGTGAGACTCGTGGTTATGTAACGAATCCTCATACTCACTTTGAACTGAACAGCAAAGGAAAGCTGGATGTAGCAAGAGCGGTAGGAAAAGACGGATACTTATCCGTTCTAAAAGATATCGGAATGCGCGAAAAGTTCACAGGACAAGTGCCGATGGTTTCAGGTGAACTAGGAGAGGACTTTACGTATTACTTTGCTTCATCTGAACAGGTGCCTTCTGCAGTAGGTGTTGGTGTTCTTGTGAATCCTGACAATTCGATCAAGGCCTCAGGTGGTTTTATCGTACAAGTGATGCCGAATGCTTCAGATGCAATCGTCGATTTACTCGAAGAAAGAATCAACGCGATTCCTCCGATTTCTCGTTTGATCGAAAAAGGGATGACACCAGAAGAAATCTTATTTGAGCTTTTAGGAGAAGACCAAGTCCAAATCCTTGAAAAATCTCCTGTGCGTTTTCAGTGTACATGCTCACACGAGCGCTTTGGACAGGCGATCGTAAGTCTGGGTGAACAAGAGATCTCAGATATTATAGAAGAAGATGGCCAAGCAGAAACGAACTGTCAATTCTGTAACGCCACTTATATCTTTACAAAAGAAGAACTACAAACCTTGCTTGATCAAGCAAAAGCGTAAACCCGGACTTTTCTCCGGGTTTTGTTTTATACATGAAATAAAAATATCTGCGTACCATGGTAATAGATGATTTTCGTATGCAATAAAATTGACAGAGTATTTCCAGGGTTGCTACAATTAATCCAATAAAAATACTCGGTTTTAGGAGTGATGGCAAATGGCAAGAGTGGCGCAATCGATCACAGATCTGATCGGCCAAACCCCTGTAGTGAAATTGAATCGCATCACATCAGAGGATATGGCAGATGTTTACCTGAAGTTAGAGTTCATGAATCCGGGAAGCAGTGTAAAAGACCGCATCGCATTAGCGATGATTGAAGATGCAGAGAAAAGCGGAAAATTAAAAGCGGAAGATACGATTGTTGAACCGACAAGTGGTAACACGGGAATTGGTTTAGCGATGGTTGCTGCAGCAAAAGGATACAAAACGGTTCTTGTTATGCCTGAAACGATGAGTTTAGAAAGAAGAAATCTTTTGAGAGCTTATGGAGCCGATCTTGTCCTAACTCCTGGACCAGAAGGAATGGGCGGAGCGATTAGAAAAGCGGAAGAACTAGCAAAAGAAAAAGGTTACTTCATGCCACAGCAGTTTAAGAATGAAGCGAACCCTGCCATCCATCGAAATACGACAGGTCAAGAGATTGTTTCACAATTCCCAGACGGTCTAGATGCATTCGTATCTGGAATCGGCACAGGTGGAACCATTACAGGTGCAGGTCAGGTCTTAAAAGAAAAATATCCAGAGATCAAGATCTATGCGGTGGAACCGACGGACTCTCCGGTATTGTCTGGTGGAAAACCAGGACCGCACAAAATTCAAGGAATCGGCGCAGGTTTTGTGCCGGACATTTTAAAAACAGACATCTACGATGAAGTTATAACCATCTCAAACGATGAAGCTTTCGAATGGGCGAGAAAAGCAGCGCGTGAAGAAGGGCTTTTAGGCGGCATTTCTTCTGGCGCAGCTATATCGGCAGCGTTAAAAGTTGCTAAAAAGCTTGGTAAAGGCAAAAAGGTATTAGCGATCATCCCAAGTAATGGCGAACGTTACTTAAGTACGCCGCTGTACCAATTTGAAGATTAATTCTTTTAGCGAGCTCCCTTATGGGGGCTTTTTTGTTAGGTATGGGGTAGAGGGATGGTTGAAGGTAGTCGAACTTTGTCATCTCGCCGATTTATGTTCAAAACTCGCGGGAAGAACACGGAATTTTACTGAGTTTTCTTGAATTAGCCCCGTGTATACCCCATTCTGTATGGATTCTCTTCTCTTAAAAGAGCTTTTTTCATACTTCACAAGGTCATCATCTCTCAAAGACTTTTAAAGTGGAGATAATACCCATGTAAATGCAGGAAATTAGGAGAAAGATGTGCCAAAGTGAAACACCTCATGTACAATGTAAGCAGAAGATTTTTGGGAGAGTGACCGTATGGGGATGAACAAAAAATGGCATGTCATGCATTCATGTATACCTCTATCTAAAGAAGAGTGGTTCTACAAATATAAATCATTAGCAGCAACTGAACCTCGCCACGTGTTGCTGGAGAGCGGAAGAACTGGAAAGTATAGCATTATCGGTCTGTCACCGTTTGCTGAAGTCATTGGTAAACATGACGTTCTAACAATTAAAACAGATGAGGGCTCAACTACACGTAAAGGCCCTATATATGAGCAGTTTCAGAACTGGTTTAAAGACTTTGATGTGGAGCGAGTAGAAGGATTGCCAGACTTTACGGGTGGGGCGATCGGTTATTTAAGCTATGATCTGACGCGCGAGTTTGAAAAACTGCCTGTAACTTCAGAAGATGATTTAGGTCTTCCGGATTTGTACTTTTTGCTGTTTAGAGATGTGTTTGTTTATGAACATGATACAAGTATGTTGTGGATCATAACGTGGACTGAAGATAAGGACGACTCTTATAGCATAGACAAGCTGCGAGCTTACAAAGAAATGTGGGAAGCGCCGCTATCTGCAGCTACAGAAGTGGATCAAGGAATTCAGAACTTTCCCATTGAAGATTTTAAACACGTTTCCATGACAGAGGATGTTTTTGTAGACGCGGTTAAAAAGATTCAAAGTTATATTTCTGATGGTGATGTGTTTCAAGTGAATCTCTCTGTTCGTCAGTCAAAGGCGCTACGAACAACTCCAATAAACGTTTATGAAGAATTAAGAAGGATCAACCCATCTCCATATATGAGTTACTTAGAAACACCAGACTTTCAGCTAGTTAGTGCTTCACCTGAACTTTTGGTGAAGAAGAAAGGTGACCTGATCAGCACGCGTCCGATCGCGGGAACACGACCGCGAGGCAGAACAGAGGAAGAAGATATCGAACTTGCAAACACGCTGATCCAAAATGAAAAAGAACGAGCAGAACATGTGATGCTCGTCGATCTTGAACGAAACGATCTTGGTAAAGTTTCGGTTTATGGCAGTGTGAATGTCGATGAGTTCATGGTGATCGAGAGGTATTCGCACGTCATGCATATTGTCTCGAATGTGGTTGGAACATTAAGACCAGAATTTGATGCGTTCGATTGCATCAAAGCGACATTCCCTGGCGGTACGATCACGGGTGCTCCAAAAGTTAGAACGATGGAGATCATCGAAGAGCTAGAGCCTGTTCGAAGAGGTGTTTACACTGGAAGTATCGGCTGGATTGGTTTTAACGGCGATACGGAAATGAATATCGCAATTCGGACGATGGTATGTCAAAATGAAACTGCACACGTTCAAGCGGGTGCGGGTATCGTTATTGACTCTATACCCCAAAGTGAGTATAAGGAAAGTCTAAAAAAAGCAGAGGCGCTGTGGCGTGCCAAAGAGCAGAGTGAGCTCGGGTCAATTTTGGTATAAGACAGCACATGAGAGGAGATGAGACGAGATGATTTTAATGATTGATAACTACGATTCTTTTACGTACAACCTCGTTCAGTATTTAGGTGAGATGGGTGAGGAGTTAGTCGTAAAACGAAATGATGAGATAACGATTCAAGAGATTGAACAACTAAATCCTGATTTCTTAATGATTTCTCCGGGACCGTGTTCTCCGAATGAAGCAGGTATCTCCCTAGAAGCGATCTCGCATTTTGCAGGAAAGATACCGATTTTCGGAGTTTGCTTAGGTCATCAGTCGATCGCGCAAGTGTTCGGTGGAGACGTGGTACGTGCAGAGCGCTTGATGCATGGTAAAGTGTCCCCTGTTCTTCATGACGGGAAGACGGTTTATAACGGACTCGCGCAAGAGTTTCAGGCAACACGCTATCATTCATTGATCGCAAAAAGAGAAACACTGCCTGAATGCTTTGAGATTTCTTCTTGGACAGATGAAGGAGAGATCATGGGGATCCGCCACAAAGAGCTTCCGATCGAAGGGGTTCAATATCATCCGGAGTCCATACTAACGGAAGATGGAAAGAAATTGCTAAGAAATTTTATTGATTTTTATAAAGGCAAGGAAGTTACATGTACATCTATTTAAACGGAAAAGTAGTTTCCAAAGATGAAGCTATGATCTCACCTTATGATCATGGCTTCATGTATGGTTTAGGAGCGTTTGAAACATTTAGAACGTATGATGGTTTTCCTTTTTTAATACAGGAACACTTGAACCGTCTCAGTGAAGCGTTAGACGAATTGAATATTAATCTTGTTCTTGATGCAGATACGGTTATAGAGATGGTGAATACCCTTCTATCTAAGAATAAGATGAATGATGCTTATTTTAGACTTAATGTATCTGCTGGCGTAGGTGATATCGGATTACAGACAGATTCATATGGGGAACCTGTCGTTATTTTGTACACAAAGCCGCTCGTTGAAACAAGTTCGGTTTCAGAAAAAGAGCTGGTTCTACTCAAAACAAGACGCAATACGCCAGAAGGTGAGAAACGGCTGAAATCCCATCACTATTTAAACAGCATATTGGGCAAGAGAGAGCTTTCTAACATGAATCAAGAAGGCGTTTTCTTGACGCAAGAAGGCTGTATAAGCGAAGGAACCGTATCAAACCTCTTTTGGTACAAAGATAACAAGCTCTATACTCCCCACAGATCCACTGGAATTTTAGAGGGGATTACAAGAAAATGGGTTATGCATGCATCAGAACAGCTGAACATTCTTCTAGAAACGGGGAACTATACTATTGAGACTTTAATGGAAGCAGATGAAGTATTCCTTACGAACTCCATACAAGAGCTCGTTCCAGTCAGTCATTTTCAAGATAAGACGTTTCTTGGAGCTGAAGGTGGAGTGTATCAGAAGTTTAGAGAGCTCTACATGAACCATACGAAGAAACAATATCGAAGTATTTGATGTTTTTTGAAAGGATAGATTCTCCATGCACGAGATGATGCTAAAACAGCAAAAAATGAACTGCGGTGAGTACGTACTTGATTTTTCAAAAAAAACATATGTAATGGGTATTCTTAATGTGACACCAGATTCGTTTTCGGATGGCGGACATCACAACCGGATCGAACAAGCGATCTCTCATGCGAAACAGATGGTGAAAGACGGCGCTGATATGATTGACATCGGCGGAGAGTCTACAAGACCTGGTGCAGAGAAAGTGCCGCTCGAACAAGAGCTCAAACGTGTGATTCCTATAATAGAAGCATTAAGAAAAGAAGTAAACGTTCCATTATCGATTGATACGTATAAAGCAGAAACTGCCTATCAAGCGATAAAAGCAGGTGCTCATATCATTAATGATGTATGGGGAGCTAAATTTGATCCAGATATGCCAAGGGTGATGGCGGAAACGAATGTACCCGTCATTCTCATGCATAACCGATTTGATACGAACTACCAAGAATTCATGCCAGATGTAATCGCTGATCTTGAGCATAGTATCGCGATTACGGTTAAGGCAGGCGTTAACCCTGACAACATCATTTTAGATCCGGGTGTTGGTTTTGTTAAAACGTTCGAACAAAACCTTGAAACGATTCGGCGACTGAATGAAATTGTGCAGATGGGCTATCCTGTCTTATTAGGAACTTCACGAAAATCGATGATCGGCAGGGCACTCGATCTGCCCGTTGAAGAACGAGTAGAAGGAACAGGTGCTACCGTTTGTCTCGGAATTGAACGAGGTTGCTCGATCGTTCGTGTTCACGATGTAAAAGAAATGAGCAGAATGACAAAGATGATGGACATCATGCTCAAAAAAGGAGCGGTGTCTCATGGATAAAATGTATGTAAACGGTATGAGGTTCTATGGCTATCATGGTGTGTTTAATGAAGAGCAAAAGCTTGGACAGCGTTTCAACGTAGACGTAGTCTTATCAATGGACCTTTCCCAAGCAGGACTGTCCGATGAACTAGACAATACAGTTAATTATGGAGAAGTGTACGGAGCGGTAAAAGAAATCGTTGAAGGTGAGCCGGTTAAGCTTTTAGAAACATTGGCTGAAGCGATTTCTACTTCCATCCTTGGAAAGTTTACTTTGGTTGATGAAGTGATGGTCAAAGTGATCAAACCAGACCCTCCGATTCCTGGGCATTATGATTCGGTTGCCGTTGAGATCACAAGAGGTCGTGTATAGATGAACCGCCACAATATTGCTTTTCTATCTGTCGGTTCGAACATGGGTGATCGAGAAGGCTTGCTTGAGCGGGCCATATCTCTGTTAGGCGAGTTTGATGATATTAGCATCGAATCTGTTTCTTCGATCTATGAGACAGATCCTGTAGGTGTGACGGATCAGCCATTATTCTTAAATTTAGCATTAAAACTCAAAACGACCCTTTCTCCACAGGCGCTTTTAAGTAAACTGCAAGACATAGAGATGAAACTAGACCGGAAAAGGGTTCAAAAATGGGGACCGCGAACAATAGACCTTGACATTTTATTGTATAATAGTGTAAGTATACAGACGGAAGAGTTAACCATTCCGCACCCACGTATGCTTGAAAGGGCGTTTGTTCTCATACCTCTATGTGAAATTGCTCCAGATGATATTTACCCGGAGAATTCAATTTCGTTACATCAAGTCCTTTGCGAACAAAGAGATAAAGAAGGTGTACGCATATGGAAGAAGACCGACTGGGAAGACGCATCCGTGCGTTCAGAAAGTTAAAAGGCTATACTCAAGAACAGCTTGCTAAAGACATCGGAATCTCAGTTTCGGTTCTTGGTGAGGTGGAAAGGGGCAGCCGAAAGCCTAAAGGAGATCTGATTCAAAGAATAGCAGATCAATTCAGCATTAACGTAGAAGAACTACAATAAGTAATCAATATATAAAACCTGTAAGAGGAACGAGGTGATTGTTAACTTGAAGATCGGTGATATTACTTTAAAGAATCCGGTAGTTCTAGCACCAATGGCGGGTGTATGTAACCCTGCTTTTCGATTGATCGCAAAAGAGTTCGGTGCCGGGCTCGTCTGCGCAGAGATGGTAAGTGACAAAGGGATTTTGCATGAGAACGAAAGATCTTTAAAGATGCTTTATGTAGATGAGCGGGAAAAGCCACTTAGCCTGCAGATCTTTGGAGGCGAGCGTGAATCATTAGTGGCTGCAGCTAAATACGTAGATAAAAATACGAACGCAGACATTATAGATATCAATATGGGTTGTCCGGTTCCTAAAATCACAAAATGTGATGCAGGTGCAAAATGGTTACTCGATCCCGATAAGATTTATGAGATGGTAGCGGCTACGGTTGATGCAGTTCAAAAACCGGTAACTGTAAAAATGCGTATCGGTTGGGATGAAGATCATATCTATGCTGTTAAAAATGCACAAGCGGTCGAACGTGCAGGCGGAGCGGCTGTTGCTGTTCATGGCCGTACGCGTGTTCAGATGTATGAAGGGGTAGCGGATTGGGACATTATCGGCGAAGTGAAGAAGAACGTATCGATTCCGGTTATCGGTAATGGTGATGTCTCTTCTCCTCAAGAAGCGAAAGACCGCATGGACCAATACGGAGTAGACGGTGTTATGATCGGAAGAGCTGCACTTGGCAACCCATGGATGCTTTATCGAACTGTTCAATATCTAGAGAGCGGAATCATAGCGCCAGAACCTACTGCGCGTGAAAAGATGAACATCTGCATGCTTCATATGGATCGTTTGATCGACCTTAAAGGTGAAGATGTTGCAGCAAGAGAGATGAGGAAGCACGCAGCTTGGTATCTTAAAGGCTTGCCTCAAACAGGTTCTGTTCGAAACGCGATCAACCAGATGACTACTCGTGAAGGCATGAATAAACTAGTGTTTGATTATGTTGATCAATTAGAAGAAGTGCAAAAAATCAGCTAACATTAGCAACATACAGCCAGATCATCAGATGACTGGCTGTTGTTTGCTTCATAACAACAGATTCATCATCCGGTGTTTTTCTTTATTATAATGGAGGAGGAATAGCTTATGGCTATGATCAAACTCACCCAAGAAGGCACCAGGAATCTAGAAAAAGAACTACAATACCTATCAAAACGTAAAAAGGAATGCCGAAACACAGCAGAAAAGGAATTCATTCATTCGCGGGTCTCTGAGATAAAAGATATTTTAGCTCAATCGATCACATGGCCGATGGTAAGAGAAGCGGGCTGCTATGTAGAACCAGGCTCAACTATTACAATTGAAGATACCGTTCATAATGAGCGGTACATTTATACGATCGTCCATCCTTTTGAAGCTGATCCTCGTGAAGACATGATCTCGGTGCAATCTCCCATCGCAAAAGCTGCGATTGGAAAAACGGTTCACTCGACTTTTACTGTACGTGTTCCTTTCGGCGAAGATTTAACTTATACCATACTTGATATTCAAAACTGCTAAAAGCTAGGAGTGTTCCCATGAGCCAAGAAGTAGAATTAAATGACTTGCTTCGTGTTAGAAGAGAAAAGTTAACTGCATTAACGGAAAAAGGAGTAGATCCTTTCGGTACTAAGTTCGACCGTACGCATACTGCAGCAGATCTTGTTGCAGAATACGGAGAAAAAGAAAAAGAAGAACTTGATAATGAAGAGATCTCAGTAACTCTCGCGGGTCGTATCATGACAAAACGTGGAAAAGGGAAAGCTGGATTTGCTCATATTCAAGACTTATCTGGAAAGATTCAGATCTATGTAAGATTAGATGCTGTTGGTGATGAGCAATACGAGCTATTCAATACGATTGATATTGGTGACTGGGTAGGGGTAACAGGACTTGTCTTTAAAACGAAAGTAGGAGAACTTTCTATAAAAGCGAAGGATTTTCAGTTACTAACTAAATCTCTGCGCCCACTTCCTGATAAGTTTCATGGACTTAAAGACGTTGAACAGCGTTACCGCCAACGTTATGTGGACCTGATCATGAACCCTGAAGTAAAAGATACGTTTATTTCTCGTTCTAAGATCATCCGTTCTATGCGCCGTTATTTAGATGACAATGGATATTTAGAAGTAGAAACGCCTACCATGCATTCCATTCCTGGTGGAGCATCTGCTCGTCCATTCATTACGCATCATAATGCACTAGATATGGAGCTTTACATGCGAATCGCAATCGAGCTTCACCTTAAGCGCCTTATCGTAGGTGGACTTGAGAAGGTATACGAAATCGGCCGCGTATTCCGTAATGAAGGAGTATCCACTCGTCATAACCCGGAATTCACGATGATCGAGCTGTATGAAGCATACGCTGATTACCTTGATATCATGGAGTTAACCGAGAATCTGGTCGCTCACATCGCACAAGATGTATTAGGCACAACAACGGTTACGTACGGAGACTATGAAGTAGATCTTAAACCGCGTTGGAAAAGAGTACACATGGTCGACGCGATTAAAGAAGCAGCTGGCGTAGACTTCTGGCCTGAAATGACAGACGAAGAAGCTCGTGCTCTAGCTAAAGAACATAATGTACCTGTAAAAGACAACATGTCATATGGTCATGTTGTAAATGAATTCTTTGAATTCTTTGTAGAAGAAAAACTGATCCAGCCTACATTCGTGTATGGTCACCCAGTTGCAATCTCACCTTTAGCGAAGAAGAATCCTGAGGACCCTCGTTTTACTGATCGTTTTGAGTTATTTATTGTCGGTCGTGAGCATGCCAACGCATTCTCTGAGCTGAATGACCCAATCGATCAGCGTGAACGTTTTGAAGAGCAACTGAAAGAACGTGCTGAAGGTAATGACGAAGCGCATATGATGGATGAAGATTTTGTAGAGGCGCTTGAATATGGTATGCCTCCTACAGGTGGACTAGGAATCGGAATCGACCGTCTAGTGATGCTTTTAACAAACTCACCATCTATTCGTGACGTTCTGTTATTCCCGCAAATGCGTCATTCTGAAAAATAACGAAGTCTAAAAAGCCAGCTTATTGCTGGCTTTTTGATTTTATGAGGATGTAAGTATAGGAATTAACAAAATGAGTATCATAATTAAGGTGTAATTTATTAATTACCATTTCACTATATCTTGTATAAAATAGGACGCGCGATCGCTGTATCTTGTATAAGCTTTAAACCCTAAAGAAAAGCGATTATAAAAGTTATCTTTTTTTCGTAAAAGCTATTGTACAAGAGCGAAAATGATGGTATATTATTCTTCGTCGCAAGGAATACTGACATGTTGATGAGCTTCACATAAACGATTAAAAGTTTTTGAAAAAAGCTGTTGACAATGAGGGTTGCGACATGGTAATCTAATAAAGTCGCCAAAACGAGCGGCTAACAAAAACGAAACAAAAAGTTCTTTGAAAACTGAACAAAAGAAATAGGTAAGGAATTAAGAATTAATTCCGTCAGTTTTAAATCGAGCAAGACAAACACTTTTATGGAGAGTTTGATCCTGGCTCAGGATGAACGCTGGCGGCGTGCCTAATACATGCAAGTCGAGCGAATGATGAGGAGCTTGCTCCTCTGATTTAGCGGCGGACGGGTGAGTAACACGTGGGTAATCTGCCTGTAAGACGGGGATAACTCCGGGAAACCGGGGCTAATACCGGATAATAAGAGAAGAAGCATTTCTTCTTTTTGAAAGT